>JBATLA010000138.1:0-8044 GCA_049669945.1 Polyangiales bacterium
AAGATGGTGATGCCGGGCGACAACGTGAAGATGAAGGTCACACTCATCACGCCGGCGGCCATGGAAGAGAAGCAGCGCTTTGCAATTCGGGAGGGCGGCCGCACCATCGGCGCGGGCGTCATTTCCAAGATCATTGAATAGGCAGCGAGTGAAGGTCGCGCTCGCTTGCGAGCAATGCGGCGCGCGCAACTACCACACGACAAAGTTGAGAAAGGCCGGACCGCAGGAGAGACTGACGCTCAAGAAGTATTGTCCTGGGTGCGGACGGCACACGGAACATAAAGAAACGAAATAATCAGGAGGCCTGCGGCCCCAGTTTGTCCCGACCCCACCACCCCCACACTATCTCCTAGGCCAGTAGCTCCAATTGGTAGAGCAGCGGATTCCAAATCCGCGGGTTGTGGGTTCGAATCCCTCCTGGCCTGCCGCGAGGAACGACGATGGCGATCACGAAAGAACAAGACAAAGCGAGACCCACCGGAACGCTCGGCGTCGAGCGCTGGGTGCAGTTCGCCTATGCCGCGTGCGCGATCACGCTCGCCTGGTTCCTCATTAAAGTCACCGAGGCGACTTGGACCCTGCTCGCGGACACCGTGGACTCGGTCCCCGAGCCGAATGGCACGATCATCGCTGTGGGCGCAGGGCTCGTCGCGTTCATTGCTGCGATTGTCAGTTACCGTTCCAAGAAGATTCACACCTTCGTCGTCGAAGTGTGCGTCGAGCTATCCAAGGTCACCTGGCCCACGCGCAAGGAGACCTGGTCGCAGACGATCGTCGTGATTGTCGTGTCCATCATCGCAGCGGTCATCCTCGGCGTCTTCGATGCCATGTGGTCGCAAATCACTGACTTCATTTACGACGTGTGATTCCCATGAAGTGGTATGTCGTCCAGGCCTATTCAGGCTATGAAAACAAAGTGAAGCTCTCTCTCGAAGAGCGCATCAAGCAATCCGGTATGGAAGGGCAGTTCGGGAATATTCTAATCCCGAAGGAGAACGTGCAGGAGAGCCGCGGCGGAAAGCCTCGGTTGAGCTCGCGCACCTTCTACCCCGGTTACATTTTCGTGCAGATGGACCTCTCGGACGAGACTTGGCACCTGATCAAGAACACGCCCAAGGTCAACGGCTTCGTAGGAGGCCGCCATCCGTCGCCCGTCCCCGAGCGGGAGATCTCCGCGATCGAGCAGCAGGTCGAGGAGGGCGCCGCCAAGCCGAAGCCCCGCGTGGAGTTCGAGAAGGGCGACCACGTTCGCGTGACCGACGGCGCCTTCGCCAACTTCACCGGCACGATCGAGGAAGTGAACCCGGACAAGCACAAAGTCCGTGTTCTCGTCTCGATCTTCGGCCGAGCCACGCCCGTCGAGCTGGACTACATCCAAGTCGAAAAAACCAACTGAGGGCGCCCAGGCGGGCCATTCGGCGGCTTACCTCCTCGCTCTCTCCCTGCGAGGTACAGTCGTACCTCTCAGTCGTTCGCTGCGGGGGCGCTCGCCGACTGACCCACATGAACGCCCTCAGTCGCCTATCCATTTGAAATGGTTGAATTAGTCGGCTTGGTGCCAGCTTCGATTCCGGTTTTCTAGAAATCGGGTTGCACTTTGCGTGCCTTGAGGCATGACTCGCCGCTCCGGAGAACCCCGTATCTCATGAAAAAGGTCATCGGACAGATCAAGCTTCAACTTCCTGCAGGGAAGGCCAATCCGTCGCCGCCCGTCGGGCCCGCGCTGGGTCAGCACGGCGTCAACATCATGGCGTTCTGCAAGGAGTTCAACGCGAAGACGCAGAAGGACGCGGGTCTCATCATTCCCGTCGTGATCTCGGTTTACCAGGATCGCTCCTTCAGCTTCATCATGAAGACGCCGCCGGCGGCCGTCTTGATCAAGAAGGCGTTGAATCTGGAATCCGGGTCCGCGCGTCCGAACAAGGACAAGGTCGGGAAGATCACGCTGGACCAGGTGAAGGAGATCGCCCAGGTCAAGCTTCAAGATACCAACGCCGGTTCGCTCGAGACATGCATGCAAAGCATCATCGGCACCGCGCGTTCCATGGGGGTCGAGCTGGTCGAATAGCTCGAGCGCTCGTCGCTTCCCTGGACCACCCAGGGACCTCAGTTGGTGGTAGGCGGCTTCGAGTCGTCGCAAGGAGTCAGAATGAAGACCGGAAAAAAGCGCGCTCCCGCGCTGCAAAAGGCCGACAAGAGCCGTCGGTACCCGCTGGGTGAAGCCGTATCGCTCCTCAAGGAGATCGCGTTTGCGAACTTCGACGAGTCGGTGGACGTTGCGGTTCGGCTCGGGGTCGATCCTAAGCACGCGGATCAGATGGTTCGCGGCGCCGTCGTGTTGCCGCATGGCACCGGTAAGACCAATCGCGTTCTCGTGTTCGCGAAGGGCGAGAAGGTCAGCGAAGCCGAAGCAGCCGGCGCCGACTTCGTCGGTGGCGACGACTTCGTTGCGAAGATCAACGACGGCTGGCTCGAGTTCGACACCGTCATCGCCACGCCCGACATGATGGGTCAGGTCGGCCGCCTCGGCCGCGTGCTTGGCCCGCGTGGTCTCATGCCCAACCCCAAGGTTGGCACCGTGACTTTCGACGTGAGCAAGGCCGTCAGCGAGGCCAAGGCCGGCAAGGTGGAGTTCCGCGTCGAGAAAGCCGGAATCGTTCATGCACAGGTCGGCAAGCGTTCGTTCGGGGAGCCAGAGCTCGCAGGGAACGTGAAGTCGCTCATCAGCGCGCTCGTGAAGGCCAAGCCGGCGGCCGCCAAGGGCACCTACCTTCGCAGCATCACCCTGAGCTCCACGATGGGTCCCGGCATCAAGGTTGACCCCGGCACTATAGACGTGGAGGCGTAATCATGAGCCTTACCCGAGAACAAAAAGCAGCGCAGGTCGAGTCGAGTCGCGAGAGCTTTTCGAACGCGACCGCAACCGTCCTGGTCTATTTCCGCGGCGTCAACGTCGAGCTGATCACCGATCTTCGTGCGCGCTTCCGGGATGCGGGAGTCGAATACAAGGTCGTGAAGAACAACGTCGTGCGCAAGGCGCTCGAGGGTTCGGAGCTTGCGGGCAACGATGAGTTCACGGCCAACCTCGTGGGCCCCACCGCGATCGCGTGGAGCTTCGAGGACCCCTCGGCCGCGGCCAAGGTGATCAAGAACTTCCGGAAGGAGCACTCGGATGCGCTCATTCCGAAAGACAAGCCCGAGAAGCTGCTGGTCAAGTGTGGTCTCCTCGAAGGCCAGGTACTCGACGCCAAGCGAGTTGCAAACGAGCTCGCGACGCTTCCTGGCAAAGACGAGATTCGCGCCTCGCTGCTCGCTCAGCTCATGGCGCCAATGCAGAACCTGGTCGCGCAGATCAACGCGCCCGGCCAAAACCTCGCTCTGGTGCTCGACGCGAAGCGGCGCCAAGAAGCGAGCGAGTAGTCCAACAACAACTTTAGCCGTGTGGCACGCACGGTTAGCGGAGAGTCAAGAATGGCAAACATGAATGTGGAACAGATGGTCGAAGAGCTCAGCTCGTGGACCGTCATGGAAGTTGCGAACCTGGTCAAAGAGCTCGAGGAGAAGTGGGGCGTTTCGGCAGCACCGGCAGCGGTTGCAGTCGCGGGTCCTGCGGGCGGCGCAGCCGAGCCGGCTGAAGAGCAGACCGAGTTCGATGTCGAGCTGACCGAGGCTGGTGGCAAGAAGATCAACGTGATCAAGGCCATCCGCGAGATCACTCAGCTTGGTCTGGCGGACGCCAAGGCCCTGGTCGAGGCAGCTCCCAAAGTCGTGAAAGAGGCCTGCTCGAAGGACGAGGCCGAGGAAATAAAGAAGAAGCTCGAAGAAGCCGGCGCGAAGGTCACAGTCAAGTAACCCTATGGGGTTACACTTCGGATTCGGGTGCCGGCACTTGGCACACGGGCCTGGCGGGGTTAGGTTCCCTGCCGGGGCAGCACCGGTACGCGCAGCACAGCATTCACGACTTTCCGCATCGCGGCGGGAGGCCGAAGGGTCTCTTTGTCGCGCACGCGTTTCTTAATTCTTGGCTTTAGGGTTCCAGTAGCAGTGGTTCGGTAGGAGTCTCTCTCATGGCGGCGACGATTCAGACGAACTTTCGAATGCGACACTCCTTCGGGAAGATCGAGCACATCCTCGAGATCCCGAACCTGATCGACATTCAAAAGCGCTCGTACGACAAGTTTCTTCAAACAGACGTCCATCGGGACGAGCGCGAGAACATCGGCCTTCAAGGCGTGTTCCAGAGCGTGTTCCCGATTCGGGACTTCAATGGGACGAGCGAGCTCGTGTTCAGCGGGTACACGCTCGAGCGTCCGAAGTACGACGTCGACGAGTGTCGGCAGCGTGGGATGACCTACGCGGCGCCGATCAAGGTGACGATCCAGCTCATCATTTACGACACGGGCGGCGATAGCACCGAGCGTGCCGTCCGTGACATCAAAGAGCAGGAGGTCTACTTCGGCGAGATTCCGCTGATGACGGTCAACGGGACCTTCATCATCAATGGGACCGAGCGCGTCGTAGTGAGTCAGCTTCACCGAAGCCCCGGTGTTTTCTTCGACCACGATCGTGGCAAGACTCACTCGAGCGGCAAGCTGCTCTACCAGGCTCGCATCATTCCCTACCGTGGTTCGTGGCTCGACTTCGAGTTCGACCCGAAGGACTTGCTCTACGTCCGCATCGACCGCCGCCGCAAGATGCCGGCGACCGTCCTGCTGAAGGCACTCGGGTACAATACCCAACAGCTCCTCAACTATTACTACGACAACGAGACGATCTACATCCTCGGGAAGGACCAGTACGCGAAGTCGATCGAGTACGAGCTCCTGCCCGGGCAGCGCGCCACGCACGACATCTCGGTCGGCGAGGACGTTTTGGTCCGGAAAAACCGCAAGTTCACGCGCGCGGCGATTCGGAAGCTCAAGGCCGCGGGTCTCGACTATCTGCCCATCGACTTCACCGAGGTCATCGGCAAGGTCGCTGCCGAAGACGTCATCGACGAGGACACCGGCGAGATTCTCCTCGCGGTCAACGAAGAGGTCACCGACGCTCGCATCGACGCGCTTCGCGAGGCCGGCGTCAACGAGTTCAAGGTTCTCTTCATCGACGGCCTGAACGTCGGTAGCTATCTCCGGGACACGCTGCTCGTCGACAAGGTGCAATCACAAGACGAAGGCATCCTCGAGATCTACCGCCGCCTCCGCCCGGGCGACCCGCCCACGCTCGAGACGGCTCGCAACCTCTTCAACAACCTCTTCTTCAATCCGGAGCGCTACGACCTCAGCCAGGTCGGTCGCCTCAAGCTGAACTACAAGTTCTACAAGGATACGGAAGAAGAAGAGAAGCCGGCGCTCGACCATACGGTTCTCACCGACACCGACATCCTCGACACGGTGAAAAACCTCATCGAGCTCAAGAACGGTCGCGGCTCGGTCGATGACATCGACCACCTCGGCAATCGCCGTGTCCGCGCCGTCGGCGAGCTGATGGAGAACCAGTACCGTATCGGCCTCGTCCGCATGGAGCGCGCGATCAAAGAGCGCATGAACATGTCTCAGGAAATCGAGACGCTCATGCCGCACGATCTGATCAACGCGAAACCTGTGAGCGCGGTGGTCAAAGAGTACTTCGGCTCGAGCCAGCTCTCGCAGTTCATGGACCAGACCAACCCGCTCAGCGAGGTCACGCACAAGCGTCGACTCTCGGCTCTCGGGCCCGGCGGTCTCACGCGCGAGCGCGCGGGCTTCGAGGTTCGCGACGTTCACACGACACACTACGGTCGTATCTGTCCGATCGAGACGCCGGAGGGTCCGAACATCGGTCTCATCGCATCGCTCTCGACCTATGCGCGTGTCAACGAGTACGGATTCGTCGAGACTCCGTACCGAAAGGTCGAGGACGGCATCGTGCTCGACGACCACGTGCGTTGGTATTCCGCCCTCGAAGAGGAGGGGCACTACATCGCGCAGGCGAACGCCATCATCGACAAGATGAGCCGCAAGCTCGAAGGCCAGCTCATCAGTGCTCGCTACAACGGCGAATTCGTGATGGTGCCGCCAAACAGCGTTCAGCTCATGGACGTCTCGCCGAACCAGCTGGTCTCGGTCGCGGCCTCGCTGATTCCGTTCCTCGAGCACGATGACGCGAACCGCGCGTTGATGGGCTCCAACATGCAGCGTCAGGCTGTCCCCTGTGTACGTACCCATGCGCCCATTGCTGGCACCGGCATCGAAGCGCGCGTCGCCCGCGACTCGGGTGTTTGCGTGGTCGCTCAGCAGGATGGCGTGGTCGAGTCGGTCGACGCGACCCGCATCGTCGTCAAGGCCGAGGGGCTTGCAGGCGCGTTCCCGGACATCTACCGCCTCAACAAGTTCCAGCGCTCGAATCAGAACACCGCGTACAACCAGACGCCGATCGTTCGTCCGGGCGACCGCGTGAAAGCGGGCGACGTCATCGCTGACGGCCCGAGTACGGACCGCGGCGAGCTCGCTCTCGGCCAGAACGTGATCGTGGCGTTCATGCCTTGGGGTGGGTACAACTTCGAGGACTCGATTCTCCTTTCCGAGCGCATCGCGAAGGACGACGTCTACACCTCCGTGCACATCGAGGAGTTCGAGTGCGTCGCTCGCGACACCAAGCTCGGCAAGGAAGAGATCACCCGGGACATCCCGAACGTCGGTGAAGAGGCACTGAAGGACCTCGACGAGTCGGGCATCGTGCGAATCGGTGCCGAGGTGAACTCGACCGACATCCTCGTTGGCAAGATCACGCCGAAGGGCGAGACTCAGCTGTCCCCGGAGGAGAAGCTCCTTCGCGCGATCTTCGGTGAGAAGGCAGGCGACGTTCGCGATACCTCGCTCAAGGTCCCGCCCGGGGTGAGCGGCATCGTCATCGACGCCCGCGTGTTCGCGCGCAAGGGCACCGAGAAGGACGAGCGGTCCCTTCAAATCGAAGAGGCTGAGCGAGCCAAGCTCGAAAAGGACCAGGCAGACGAGATCAAGATCGTCCTCGACTCGGCGCATGACCGCGTCCGCAAGTACTTCGTTGGCTCCACGACGACGGCCAAGTTGGTTGGCGACAAGGGGCAGGAGCTCCTCACCAAGGGTCAGACGATCACCAACGAGGACCTAGACCAGATCCCACACAAGTACTGGCAGCACATCGAGATCGACAAGGACAAGGGTAAGACCGACGAGATTCTCGAGCAGGTCGACGACCAGGTCGATGCCGTCAAGATGCTGTTCCAGGAGAAGATCGACAAGCTCGGCAAGGGCGACGAGCTTCCTCCGGGCGTGATCAAGATGGTAAAGGTCTACGTCGCCATCAAGCGCAAGCTGCAGGTCGGCGACAAGATGGCCGGCCGTCACGGAAACAAGGGTGTCGTCAGCCGGATCCTTCCGGAAGAGGACATGCCCTACCTGCCGAATGGCAAGCCGGTCGACATCGTGTTGAATCCGCTCGGCGTTCCTTCCCGAATGAACGTCGGCCAGATTCTCGAGACTCACCTCGGCTGGGCTGGGTATCTGCTCGGCACGCAGCTGCAAGAGATGCTCGAGAAGAAGGCGAGCGCTAACGAGCTGCGCGAGCGCATCCGCGCGATCTTCAAGGGCGGCGACATCGTCAAGGTGCTCGATCAGCTTCCCGACGACGAGGTCGCGGCGATGGCGAAGAGCTGGAAGCACGGCTTGCAGCTCGCGACGCCGGTCTTCGACGGCGCCAGCGAGGACGAGATCAAGGATCTTCTTCGGTTGGCGGGCGTTCAGGACAACGGCCAGACCGTGCTATTCGACGGACGCACCGGAGACGCCTTCCACGAGGACGTCACCGTGGGCATCATGTACATGCTCAAGCTGCACCATTTGGTCGACGACAAGATCCACGCGCGAAGCATCGGTCCGTACTCGCTCGTCACGCAGCAGCCGCTGGGTGGTAAGGCGCAGTTCGGCGGGCAGAGGCTCGGTGAGATGGAGGTCTGGGCGATGGAGGCCTACGGCGCGGCATACGCGTTGCAGGAGTTCCTCACCGTCAAGTCCGACGATGTGCAGGG
>JBATLA010000139.1:0-1901 GCA_049669945.1 Polyangiales bacterium
GGTGTCGTTCGTCCAAGCCGGTCGCCACCGTCACCTCGGGCCAGGCGTGCTCCACCAGGCTCTCCAGTCGAGCAGGAAGCTCGTCGGACCAAAGGCAATAGTTCGGGCGCCAGGGCTGCCTGGGCGATGGGGCGATCAGCGTGACCGACGCGCCACGCCTACTGCAGGCAGCAGCAAGCGCCATCGCCGCGGGACCACTCCCCAGCACCCCTATGTCCCGCTTCTTGCTCATCGCTCCGTTGACAGTAGCCTCTTATGCGACCAAGTCTGACCTTGACAAGACCTGGACACAAGATAGATGTTTCATGGACAAAGAATGTTAAAGTTTACACTCTTTATTGTGCTCGCCTTGGGCGTGTGGCTTGCCGCGAAGCGCGGCGTTTTTAGACGTCTGGGTCGACAGTGGGTGGAGCGCCGACTCGGAGGTTACCGGCACGAGGCCGTCGAAATCAACGGTCAGCTTCCTCGATCCAGCGATGCCCAGCACATACGAGTCGCCGTGATCGGCGGCGGGCTCGGCGGAATCGGTGCGGCCTCGGCGCTCGCGGCTCGCGGGATCGCCGTCACCTTGTTCGAGCGCAACGACTACCTCGGGGGAAAGATCGGCGCTTGGAAGACCGAGGTCGATGGCGCGGAGCAGACGGTGGACCATGGCTTTCACGCATTCTTCCGACAGTACTACAACCTCAATCGCTTTCTCGATCGGCTCGACCTTCGAAAGGGATTCCGGGAGATCGAGGACTACCTGATCATCGACAGCGAGGGGCGCGAGCTACGATTCGGGGACATTGAAACCGCGCCTGCGCTCAACATCGTCGAGCTCGGCCGGCGAGGTTTCTTCAAGTGGCGCGAGGTCGTGCCGAAGGCGACGCGGGAACGTCTCGACCTGCTCGTGCGTTTCGACATGGACCGTACCTACGCTGAGCTCGACGGCATCACGTTCGCGCAGTTCTGCGATGACGCGCGCCTGCCCGACGAGCTTCGCGTCTCGTTCCGCACCTTCGCGCGGGCGTTCTTCTCCGACGAGTCGGATCTCTCGACCGCAGACGTCGTGCGCGCCTTCCACTTCTACTATCTCAGCCACGACCATGGCCTGATGTACGACTATCCGGTCGGCGACTACGAAACGACGCTGCTGGGGCCCATCCGTGCGCACCTCGAGAGCCAGGGAGTCGAGGTCCGACTCGGCGCCCGAGTGAGCGAAATCACGGCAGGCGCCAACCGGCGCTTCGAGGTCGAACGGCAGGAGTACGACTGGGTGACGCTCGCCGCCGACATCCCCGGCGCCCAGAAGCTGATCGACGCCTCACCTTGGCTGCAGGAGAGCTCGCCGGAGTTCGTCCACAATATGCAGGCCCTGCGCACCTCGCACGGATACGCGGTGTGGAGGATTTGGACCGACCGCGACGTGCGCGCCGGGCTTCCAACATTCATCAACGTCGATCGAAAGCGCGTGCTCGACTCGGTCACTCTCTACCATCGGATCACCGACGAGGCGCGCGTGTGGGCCGAGGCGCGCGGAGGCGCCGTGCTCGAGCTACACAGCTATGCGCTGCCCAAAGACCTCGTCGACGAAGCGGAGGTGCGCCAAGTGTTCCTCGAGGAGCTTGCGGAGTACTTCCCAGAGCTCGAAGGATTGGAGATCGCTGCCGAGTCGCTCCAGGTGAAACACGACTTCCCCGCATTCGCGCCCGGGCAACGCACGCATCGCCCTGAGCCGAAGACGCCGATCGAAGGTCTCCTCATGGCGGGCGACTGGGTTCGCCTGCCCTTCCCGATGACGCACATGGAGGCGGCGTTCACGTCGGGACTGGTTTGCGCCAACGTGGTGTTCGAGGCGCTGGGACTCCAAGCGGAGCCCATTCACACCGTCGCCCCGCGCGGATTGCTGCGGCCGAAAG
>JBATLA010000140.1:0-8195 GCA_049669945.1 Polyangiales bacterium
CACGGACACGCTTGGCGCGCTATTTGCGCCAACCCGACTGCGTGACCTTGCGGCCCCGCTTCTTACTCCCGTGAGAGTGAGAAACGACAGCTTTCGCTGCCGTCGTCAAAATGGGTTGATTCAAAGAACGTCCAAGCTCGCTGTCGCGAACTTCCGACCCCTTTTGTCACCGATCCGCCGAACTAGATCAACGAAATTCGGCTGTGGAAAATGCGATTAATTTTCCACAAGCAGCGCACGTTTTCCCCGACGTATCCACACGCAGACCCGAAGCCCGGTGGAGGTCGCGACGCGGCCTCTTTACGGGGTTTTCAGGGAGACCCGGGCGGAGCTGTCACGCTTAGCACGGACGTGGTCATCGGAATCGCTGCGGGCGCGGTCGTCGGCATACCCGATTCGGTGGCGGCTTCTGCAGATTCCGCAGTGGTCGTGTCGGGCCCGAGAAGCTCGGGGCCCTCCGGCGGAGGCGGCGGCACCCAATCAAACGGCATCTCACGTGGCGTCACCGTGCCGTAGCGGTCGATGCTCACCCACATGCCATCTGGCATCACGTATGCCCCTACATCCTTGTCGTACCGCGGCAGCGCGACTTCGATTGGCTCTTTGACCTTGCCGCGAACGCGCCCCTCCATAACTTCGACCGGCAGCGGCTCGTCGAGCACGAAGTTGTAGCCGCCCTTGTCGAACTCCATGACGTAGAGCTCTTCCTCGTACTCGAACTCGCGACGGTACTCCATCGGTTGCGAGCCGTACCGCGTGTGTGGACGGTGCTCGAGCACGAACGACATCAGGCGCACCGCGATGTGATTGTGCATGCGGTGGCACCCATGGGAGTGGCGGCGCATGATGCTCATGTAGTCGACCGAGCCGTGGGTTCGTATGCCTTCGTCGCCGCCGAGCTGCATCTCACCGTCACGGCCTCGGTAGTACTTGCGGTGGTATGCGGCAACCAGGCCATAGGCCGACGCGTAGCTCGGGCCGGTCGTGTGGTAGTCGACCTCGTAGTACTCCTCGCCGCGCTTTCGGCGCTTCGACAACATCACGCCGGGCGGCGTGCTTTCAGGCGGCACCCAAATCGGCGCTGCCGAGATGCGGCTCCAAACGCGCTTGCCCACGGGAGAGCCCTTGTAAGCAAGCATGACGTTGCCTTCGATGAACTCGCCGCGCCAACCGCCCACGGTCGTGCCGAAGCGAGCCAAGGGAATCTTTTGATCGTTGTAGTTGACGAAGATCGTCAAACGGGGGCGGCGCGCCACCGGCTGCGAGCGCTTGCGCCCTTCTTCATCAAACGGAAACTCGAACCAAACGTCGCCCCGGTCGATCTCGACTAGGAGGTCCATCGAGTCGCTGTAGTACGGTGGCAGCTCGACGCCGCGAAGCGCGATCGTCTCATGCGCGGGAATCTCGCCCAGCGATTGAAGCCAGGCGTATGTCGATTCCGGCGTCTGCAGACCGAAGGCCTCGATCACCCGCTCGCGAAGCTCCGCTTCGAAGTTCGGTATCTGGCGCTGCTCGCCGCTCTCGGTGGTGTACGTGCGCGGCTCATCATCGCGCTTGGTGGACGTGCTTCCGTCTTCGATGACCTCGGCCGCGTGCATCGCGCGCTCGGTCAGCACGCGAATCACGGCTTCCTGCTCGGTCTCGGCGGGCGTCTTCTGAAGCACCGCCAGTGTGTCGTTTCCGATGAAGCCCCAGCCGTACACGCGATGGCGTCGCTCGAACTCCGCGAGCGCCTCGTGCGTACGCCAATCGAAGAGGCCGGGCGTGTACGCGCCGCGCCCTTCGAAGAATCCCTCACACTCGAGCCGCGCCTGCGCCGCCGCAATCGCCTCGTACTCGGGCGCGATCTTCCGGTATTCCTCGACCCTGTCCCATTCCTCGTCATCGGTGACGTGCTCACGGGTGATCTGGTCGAGGCTCTCGACTTGGGCGCGCGCGACCAGCGCCTCCATCTGGGGCTTGAAGCGCTTGTAGCGGTTCACGCGGCGAGTCGGCCGATAGCCCTTCTCGTACGCAAGAAACCCATCAAAGCCGCGAAGCGTCTCTAGGTCGAGCGTCTCGGCACAGCCGAGCGCCTGCACCTCGGCGAAGCGCTCCCGCAGCAGCGTCAGCGTCGGCAAGATGCCGTAGAGCTCGAGGTATTGGTCCTTCTCAGCGCGGTAGCCATGCCGATCCGCCGGGAACTCGCCCCGAGCGAGGGCCAAGTACGTCGAGCGGTACTCGCTCGGCTTGGGCTCCTCTTCAGGCGATGACGCTTCTGTGAGGATGTACGGGGTCCACTCCTCGCCGAGGTCGAGCAACAAGTTCCCCTGCGCATCGGCCCTCGCCGCGTCGACCTGGCCGTCGGACCGGCCCCCCGCCCAGAACGCGACCGGGTCTTGCATGACCTCCGGCTCACCCTCGGCCACCGGCTTTGGAAGGCGCTTCGACCTCTTCGCATCGCCCTCGCGAGGTGCGGTGGATGGATCCTGTTTCGACGCGCAGCCGTAGAAGGCTCCGCACGCGAGAATCATCATTAGTACTAGGCGCAAGTGTGCCACGATTTAAGCACCTTGGGGCTGAACGAGACGCGACGCAAGTTTCAGACGCACCAGGCTGGACGTACCCATAGGGGGACGTGCTAGATGGCGCGTGGATGGGCGTTTTCGATCGGCGCAAGGTAGGTCTCGTCCTTACTCCGACACTCTTTGTAGTGACGTGGTTTGCCCCCTTCGGCCTCGAGCCGCGCTCGCAACATCTGGCCGCCGTGTTCGCGGCCGTTATCGTCGCGTGGGTCACCGAGGTCATGCCGATCTCCGTGACCGCGCTCTTGATCGCGCCGGCCATGATCGTCGTCGGCGTCACAGATAGCCGCGCAGCGTTCGCCCCTTACGCCGACCCACTGATCTTCTTGTTCATCGGCGGCTTCTTCATCGCGCGGGCCATGACCCGGCACGGGCTCGATCGTCGCATGGCCCGTTCTTTGATGACGATGCGACTGGTACGTGGCGCCCCGGTTCGCATTCGGATGGCGTTCATGATGACGGCGCTGGTGTTGTCGATGTGGATAAGCAACACCGCGACCGCAGCAATCTTGATCCCGATTTTGCTCGGTACCCTTCCCGAGGAGGACGATGCGAACGCCGGAAGCGTCCTGGCCATCGCCTATGCGGCGTCCGTAGGAGGCATGGGCACCCTGATCGGCAGTCCGCCGAACTTCATCACGGTCCGTTTCCTCCAGGAGCAGGCGGGCGTCGAGTTCGACTTCGTCCAGTGGATGGGCGTCGGCATCCCAGCCGCTCTCGCGCTGGTCGTCGTGGTCGGTTTCGTCCTTCAATGGCTAGCGCCCCCACCACCCGCCGAGACGAACGTCACGGTGGTGAGCTCGCCCTGGTCTTGGGGCGAAAAGGTAACGGCTGCGTGCTTCGGGCTCGCGGTCGCCGGCTGGACGATTCCGGGTATCATGCGGGCGGTCGGCGCTCCTTACGCGGCCGAAGTCGCGCGCGCCCTGCCTATCGGTGCAGTAGCGATTCTCGCCGCGGCACCGCTATTCCTTTTTAGGGACGAGGATGGAAAGACGCCGGTGCTCCCTTGGCACGACGCGGCCCGCATCGACTGGGGCCTGATTCTCCTGTTCGGCGGTGGATTGTCCCTCGGTGCGCAGATGTTCGACACCGGCCTGGCGGCCGAGATCAGCCGGTGGTTTTTGGCGATCACGGGCATCAGCTCGCTCTGGGGCCTCACCGCGGCGCTCATCGTATTCACCGTCTTCTTCACGGAAGCCTGCTCCAACACTGCGTCGTCGAACATGATCGTCCCGCTTGCAATCGCGGCTGCCATCGAGCTCGACGTGTCACCCCTTCCGCCCGCACTCGCGGTTGGGTTGTCGGCGAGCTGCGCGTTCATGCTCCCGATCGCGACGGGTCCGAACGCTGTCGCATATGGGACGGGCTTGCTGCAGCTCCCCCAGATGATGCGAGTCGGCTTCCTGCTGAACATCGTTGCCGCACTGACTCTACTCGCAGTGCTGTACGCCTTGAACACACTGCACGGTTGGGGTTAACGGCATGCCGATTTGTTGAGGCCCTCCGCAAGGGTGACTCACACTTACATTTCCCCACTTAGCGAGAGGCAACTATGGGAACCGTCCCCTTCCTGCTGAATCAACTCCGCCCGCTCGACAAAGGCGGGGCAGCCCTGACTCAGGCCGCGGCATCGATCGCGCTGTCACATGGTCAACCGCAAACGATCGTCGACGTCCTGCACGGTCGCGCGTTTCGTTTCTACTCGGAAGGCATTCGCCAGTACCTCGCGATCCGCACCGGCTCTACCGAGCGAGCAGACCACTACCTCTCGAAGCTCCGCGCATTCGTCGCAAAGACCGAGAGCAATGATCTGATCAAAGCTCCGGGCGTTCGCGCGCGCCTGTACCGCGCGGCGCGCGGATACCTGCACAACCAGAGCCGGCCACACGATCCTCCAAGCAGGGAAGACCTCGAACAGCTGCCGTGGCGCGCCCTCCCCTCGGCGCACTTGTCGATCAGCCCGCTCAACGAGCTTCGCTTCGAGCTGAGCAACACAGAGTCGGAGCTGTTGGAGCTTCGCCACGCCCGCGAGCTGAGCATCGAAGAGCTCGCCTTCGTGTACGGTGAGTCGAAGGATGTGATGCAGAGACGCATCGATGCGGCGACCGCGCACGCATGCACGCTGCTGGAAGGACATGGCATCCGGGACGGCGAGCGTTTCGGGCGCATCATCATCGAAGCGTTTGCTCTCGAGGCCGCGCCCAGGACCCGCGACGACGAACGCGAAGGCGTCCAGCCGCTTCCGAGCGGAACGATCGTTGGGAGCCGGTACGCCATCGAGACTCGCGTCGGCTTGGGGGCATTCGGCGACGTGTACCGAGCCAAGGACACCGAGGTGCCCGGTCACGTCGTCGCGCTGAAACTGCTGCACCAAGCGGCTCATTCGAAGAGCGCAAAGCAGTCCGCGCTCCGCGAGCTTCGCCTGATCGCCTCCGTGTTTCATCCGTCGATCGTGCAGTTCAAGGACCACGGCTGGTTCGAGGAGCGCCTCTGGTTCGTCATGCCCTGGTACGACGGCGAGACGCTCGAGTCGCGCCTGCAGCGTGAGCCGTTGAGCCGCGCCGAGGCGCTCAAGATCTTTCAGCCACTCGCACGCGCGCTCGCCGCCATGCACGCCGCCGGGGTCCGCCACCAAGACGTAAAGCCAGAGAACATCTTCCTCGCGCGCATCCCCGGGTTTGGTGAAGAAGAGGTCACGCCCGTGCTCCTCGATCTGGGCGTCGCCGCAACGGAAGCAGAGATGGTCGTTGCGGGAACGCCGACGTACTTCGCGCCCGAAGTGGCCGCTCAGTTCGCCTCGCTCGAGCAGAAGCCCGCGGTGAGTAACAAGGCCGACGTGTTTGCGCTGGCCCTGTCCCTTCGCAATGCGCTCGAGCCCGAGACACAAGAGGACGTCGCCGCCGGAGCCGTGGACACCTTCATCGAGAAGCGTTCAAACGCAACCCCCAGCGCACCAACGCGCCGACCGTTGAAGTACCTCAAGCCTTCGTTCGACCGCTGGCTGAGTCACGAAGCCGACGTTCGCCCGACGGCCGATGAGCTCGTGGATGAGCTCTCCGTGCTCGCGCTGCCCGAAGAGCGCCGCGCGCGCGTCAAGACGATCCTCCGTTGGACGATTCCGATGGCGCTCGCGCTTCTCGGCGCGTCAGGCGCGGCCGTCACCGTGTTCTACCAGCAAGCCGAGACGCAACGTGAAGTCGCACAGCAGGCTACGCTCACGGCCTCTGGCCTTCGCCAGGACTTGGCCGACACGCGCGAGATCGCCGAGCAGCTCGAGCTGCGATACGAGCAGAGCCGCCTAACCCGCACCGAGCTCGCCAAGCGTCTTGCGCGAACCGACGGAAAGGTGGCCGCGCTTCGCAACGAGCTCAAGGACGAAGAGCGACGTCTGATGCGTACGCGTGAGAAGCTCGCGCAGAACCGTCAGGAAAAGGCCACCATCGAGCAGCATCTGTCCGAGACGGAGCGCGATCTTTCAGCGACCGAGCGCACGCTCTCCACGACGAACCAGAAGCTCACGTCCACTAGCCAAAAGCTCCTCGCAGAAGAGGAGCAGACGAACCGGTTGGAGCGTAAGCTCGAGCGCGCTGGTGAGCGCCTTCTCGAGCTCCAAGGCGAGATCGCGGCGCTCGACGCCCGCTTGGACGCCGAAGCCTCGAAGACCGACGATCTTCAGGATGCCGTGGCGAAGGCGGTCGCTGCCCGAAGCCGCGCCGAGCTCGAACTCGAGTTCGCGCAGGAGGAGCTCGAGGCGCTCAAGCGCCGTGCCGCCACTCCTCACGCGCCCGAGCCCGACTCGGACCCGAGCGCCGGCGAGACCACTCCGGATAGCTGACGCCCGTGAAGCACCCGCTCGCCCAGATCGAGCCACGTCTACTCGGCTCGCTCACGATCAGGTTTGGCGGCCTGCTCGTATTCGCGACCGCGTTGATGATGTTCGTCGACGTGCCGCTGCAGAGCGATGCCTCGCCAAATGGGATCGTGTCCTTCGAGCTGGCTGGCACACCTCATCAGGCGCTCCGAATGTTGCTCGAGTGGAAGAGCCGAGACGCGCTCGGATACGCGCGCCTCAGCCTGATCGTCGACTTCGTCTATCTGCTCATCTACGCCCTGTTCTTTTCGTCGCTCGCGCTTTGGGTAGGCGCTCGACTCGGCGACGAGAAGTGGAGCGTGCGCTCGGCCTGGGCCGTGACCCTCGCAGCCGCGTTCGACATCCTGGAAAACGGCGTTCTCCTCTATGAGCTCAACCGTTTCACGTCTCCGTCGCCGTACCCACAGGTGGCCGCGTCCTTCGCGTTGACGAAGTTCGCGCTAATCGTGGCATCAGCGGCGTATGGATTGGGTGGCGCGATAGTGGTCGTGGCGCGGCGTCAGCGACGGCCTTTGTAGCCCATCATGTCCTGCATCGCGGACTCACTCATCTCGGCGATCTCCGCTTCTTCAGCGATGCGCTCGGCGCAGTCTTCGCAGACCTTGATGCGCCGCCCGTCCGCCTTCACGGATAGGAGCTCATCCACCTCGTCGTCGCAGGATCGGCAGGTTGGCATGGCGCCTATCTCGCTCGTGGAAGCAGCCGCCCCATCGAGGGGAGCACGATGTTGTTGCGAAGCGACTTCACCGCGCCGCCAAGCCCACCCGGGAGCGCGCGAAAGGCGATATCGATGTGCTTCGTGTCGGACTCCACGCCGTGCAAGGTGACGAACGAAGTGAGCAGCGAGACCGCGCGGCGAACGAGGGGGTTCTTCCCGATGTTCGGATCGCGCATCAGATCGAGCACGATTCGGTTGCCATTGGCCTCCGCGAGCACCGGCGAGCGGTTCGGCATGAAGTTCACGAGCGTGCCCGGATTCGAAAGATCGAGGGCACCCGATTTGATGAGCGCGGCGACCGGCGAATCCGACTCTCCGTTGAGCTTGAGCTGCACGTCTTCGAGTCGAAGCGCCACCGTGAGCTCCTCGTCGTTGAAGACGACGCGTTCTACGTAAATGATGGCGCCCGCACGGAGGGGCGTGTTCATCAGGTCGACGTTGCCACCGAGACGAATCCCGGGTGGAACGGAGTCGAGCTGAAAATCCTCGACCTTGCCGCTTCGCTCGGCCTGTTGACCGAGCCACCGGAGGGCGGCCACCGGAACTCCAAAGCGCAGGCCTAGGGCACTACGAACGGCACGGCCGATTTCCTCGGGGTGCGTGCGCAAATAGGAACGAACCGCGTCGACTGTCTCTTGGGGTGTGGGCATGACCGGGGGAGTCTAATGTTCGCGGCGCCCCGCGTAAACGGTCAATTCCCCTCAGCCACCGCGGGACCGCAAAAACCGCGGCCGGTGCCGAGGTCGATGCACACGAGACCGCCTGGACACTGATTGGCGATCTCCGGATTGCAGAGCTCGCCGCAGCACGTCGGGCCTTCCAGACCCTGGCCCGAACACATCCCCGCGGGGTTGAAGACGCACACGCCGCCCACCATGCACTCGATGCTGTAGTCACACGGACTACCCGTGACTCGCGGGATGATCTCGGTGGTTTGAAGGTTGAGCGCACCGGGCAGGCAAACCCAGATCTCGTCTTCTCCGGCACCACCGACGCCACCTTGGCCGCCTGCACCGCCTTGACCACCAGCGCCGCCCATGCC
>JBATLA010000141.1:0-3907 GCA_049669945.1 Polyangiales bacterium
CGAGCGTCCCGCAACACGCCGGGTCGAGGGCCTTCGGGGCAAGCGCATTGCACGACGAGGCGGTGCTCGACATCCCCGCCTATCTCCGCCGCGGAGCCCGTGGCGCGGAGTAGAGCTAGAGTTATTCGATAGACTTAGCTTCAAGCCCGGCACTGTCCGGGCTTTTTGCTGGAAAGGGGCAGCCGGGCGCCATGCCCGACCCAGGTGAAAGTTTCGCAAAAAAACGACGGAATCGCCTTTGCCCGGACTTCGAAACCGGGTAGCTTCATCCCAGCGCGGGGCTGGGGCTCTGTTCGAAATTGACCCCTGTAGATTAAGGTGCTCCGCTCTGGCATGATGGGGATGGGTTGTAGGTGAAGAAGAGTGTTCAGTTAGGGCTCAACGCCCGTCGCACATGCCCCTGTTTTGGGGTGCTCTGCTTCCTGTGCGCGCTCATCGCCGGCTTGTTCGGCGCCAAGGGAGCTTCGGCAGACGCGCCCGTCGCAGCGATCAAGACAAGCACGCTGACGGCTCCGGCTGTCACGCTCGGGCTCTCGAACCCGTATGTCATCGCTGCAGCGCTCGAGCGCCCGGCGGTCCGGCCGCGGGGTGGGTTCTTGGGCTTCACACTCTCCCGCGACCTCATCAATCTCGTGCAGCGAGTCGAAACGCTCGCGGTTCATGGAGTCGAGCTCAATCAACGAAAGCTCGAGCATCAAGAGAAGCTGAACCTGCGGCTGCAGTCCCGTCTCGGCGGTGGCATCGTGCAGCTCTGCTACCGGCGATAGGGGTACCCCGCACTGCTCGCGACTGGCTGGTGGGTTGAAGCCCTGCTTGGCTCTAGTTAGCTCCGGCCCGTCCACTCCCACCGCCGCATCGCTTTGCAATCCCTTGGCGGCGCACAGGCGCCGGGCTTCACCGTCCGGCTCGCGTGCCAGCATCAGTGCCAGCGCCAGTGCCAGCGCCAGTGCTAGAGTCCATCCCTCGTGACCAAGCATCATATCGTGCTCGTGCCGGGCCTTTTCGGTTTCGCGAAGCTCGGCGGCTTCGACTACTTCACGCACGTCGAAGAGGCGCTGGCGAGCCGGTTCATGGAGCGCAACGCCAGTTGCGAGTTCGTGTTGGTCTCGTCGCCGCCGACCGGTTCAATCGTCCATCGAACAGAGGTCCTCATGGACGCCATTCGGCAGAACTGTGGAGACGATGCCGGTCCCATTCACCTCGTGGGGCACTCTACCGGCGGGCTCGACGTGCGCCTCCTTGCGTCACCCACCGCCTGGCCGGAGCACCCCGACTGGTTCGCCCGCGTGCGAACGGTCACGAGCATCTCGACGCCGCACTACGGAACGCCACTCGCCTATTTCCTGACCACCATGTCGGGGACGCGCCTCCTCGAGGCGCTTTCGTTGCTCACATACGTCACCCTGCGTGCAGGTGGCCCGCCGCTCACGATCCTGGCGCCCCTCATCGCAGCGCTCGGCCGCGCAGACCGCTTCTTCGGAATCGAGATCAAGGCGCTCGAACGAGCGACCGACCTCTTGCTGCGCTTCGTCGAGCAAGAGGGGCAGACCGAGATCCGCGAGTGGTTTGCAGGCATCCACAGCGACCAGGGCGCGGTCATCCAACTCACTCCGGAGTCCATGGACATCTTCAATGTAGGGATCGAGGACAACCCGGATCTTCGATACGGATGCGTCGTGACGCGCATGCCGCCCCCCGCGCCCGGACGACTTCTCAGGGACCTCCGCTCTCCGCTCCGTGCGTTGTCTGCCGCCGTCTTCACGACCCTCTACGTCGGCGCCGGGCGCAGCTCCCGGATCTATCCACCGCCCAATCCCGCACCCGAGGTCCGCGCGTATCTGGAAGAGAAGCTCGGGTTAGAACTCCACAACAGCTTGAACGACGGCCTGGTTCCGACGACCAGCATGATCTGGGGCAACGTCCTATGGGCCGGCACCGCGGATCACCTGGACATCCTCGGCCACTTCCAAGGCGAACGGGACTCCACGCATACGGACTGGATGGTGAGCGGCGCCGGCTTTCGCGAAGACGACTTCGACGAGGTGATGGACGCGATCGCTGAGTTCCAGCTCGAGCGGTAGCCAGGCAGTTCGATGCGGAAAGTGGGGACGCCCAAACGTGCGTCCCTACACCCGGACTCCATCCCTTCGGCCGAATTGCTCGTAGGGCTTCTTCGTTACTGCGATAGGTCGAACGTTTCGACCGCCCCCGTCTTGGCCTTCTCGATGTCGAAGACCAGCTCGATTGGCGTCCGAGACAACCAGAGCTGCAGCAGATCGTCGTAGTTGTCGGAGGTCGAGTGCGAGGCCTGGCCGCCCGGGAGCTGAATCGTGCATGCGACTGGAGACGAACCTTCGCACTGGAATCGCGTGGACGGGCCAGAGCTGTGGCGCCCACTGCTATTGGGGTTCGCGACGTCGACGGTGAACAGGCCGCCACGATTGGAGAAGAAGTCCTCTTCGCCAGGCGGGTTGTTGTACACGTTGAAGAAGCTGCTCAGGCTCGACAGCAGGGACTCGAGCTGGAAGCCATGCTTTCGACCCCAAGGCCATGAGGTTTCATCCGCGCCAAACTCCGCGACGAGGGCGTCGCCCGACGTGTTGAAGGCCGCGCCGATGATGTCGAACTTGGTCTCCTCCTGCGGCGTGTTCTCATTGTCCCAGTAGACGTCGCCGGCCTTCAATCGGGACGGGTCCATGATCGAGAAATAGGTCACGAAGCTCGGAAAGCTCTTCGTCGATTCGTCGCGGGCGAGGGCGTCGTCGATGTCTCGAATGACCTCGTGCCAAGCGCTGCACCCGGAGGCCTCGAGCACTTCCGCCGCTTCGGCCAGCGGCGCGTTGGCGGGATCGTTGCCTGCGAGCCCGGTGGGACAGGTGAAGTTCCACGCTGTCAACGCGTCGACGACCTTCTGCCCGTTCGCGTTGAGCGTCGTTTGGTCGTCGTTCGCGATGGCGAGGATGTTTGGCAGCATGTCTCGCCCGATGAGCGACAACACGTCGCTGATCGCGGCCTCATTCGTCGCGCGCGTATGCTCGTCGGTGGCCTCGATCAGCTCGACGATTCGAGCCGTCCGGTAGCCCGCCGCGATGTTGTCCGTCTGCTGCGGCGCGAAACCGTCGTTTGTAGGGTTGCCGTCGAAGGCCGCGCCGGTGTGGTCGCTGTTGGCGGTGATGAGGAAGCCATTTTCGCGGTTGTATGTCTGGGGAAGCTCCGAGTAGGCGAAGTACTCCTCCCATTCGTAGTCACCGTTGCCCGGCAATGGCAGCCACGGGAACGGCTCGCTCGGATCGTTCATGTCGAGGTTCTGAGCCCAGGTGCGCTTCGGAATTCGGTTGTATGGGAACCAACCGAAGTTGCCTTGGTTGTCGATGACGACCCAGTTCTGCCCTAGCGTCGTCACGCTTTCGAGCGCAGAGCGCGCTTCCTGGACGTCGGTCGCGGTGGCGATTCCGAGGAGGTAGTTCGCGTCGGTGTCCATGTCGTGACCGGTCCAACGGAGCGTGATCGCAACGTCGTTGTCGACGTCGATCTCGCGCACTGGGCCATGATGAGGCACGAACAGGATCTCGCGGGTTTCGCTCGAGCCGTCACTGAAGTTGAGCTCGAAGTCGACCCGAGTGAATTCGACGGTCTCTCCCTTGTACCGGACGCCGATTGGTTCTCCATCGGTGTTCTTCACGAGCTCTTCGATGTAGACGTCGGTGAAGTCGAGCCCTGTGTTGGTCGCGCCCCACGCGATGTCCTCGTTTTGACCGATGATCGGTGTCGGGATACCCGCGAGCGTGACGCCGGCCGTGTGCAAGGTCCCGCTCCCGTTGGTCTTGGAGTCCAAGTGGGCGAGGAGCTCGCTTGCCGTCAGTTCGGCGTGCAGCTTGCGGACGGCCTGCTTGGCGCGGCGGTGAAG
>JBATLA010000142.1:0-2068 GCA_049669945.1 Polyangiales bacterium
ACCCCGACGAGCTCGTGCCGCCAACCGTCCGAGAGGCGAGACGCCTGCCCGAGGACCAAGTTGGTGACGTCGTCACGCGTGCCGAGAACGGTGATGTCGAGATCCTCCTCCGAGGCGCGTTGCGCGAGCCAAGCCAGGCAAAGCGCGATCACGCCATCGACGTTCGGGAGGTTTGCGGGCTTCTGCGGAGGGAGCTGAACATCGCTCCTTGGGAGTCGAACGCCTCGTTGAACGGCCGCAAGCAAGGCTTCGGTGTGCCTGAAGCGCCGGGCGTCGAAGTTGCGAATGCCGCGAAGCTGGCCCGCGTCGCGTACAGGCCGTTGCGCGAGGGAAAGTAGCGCCATGTCCGACAGGACGGATCGAACCGGCTTGTTTCTCGTTCGCGCCTCGTCCTCGCGCCACGCGGCGAGCTCTTGGGCGACGCCGCGCGCCTTGCCGTTCAGCTTGGCCTTGCCGCGAAGCTTCCACCAAAGCGTCCTTGGGTCGGGCGGAGTCCGATCCTTGGCGCGCAAGCGCTCGATCTCTTCGCCGGCCCACTCGAGTCGGCCGCGCGTTCGAAGATCGCGGCTCAGCGTGTCGCGGAGCTCGAGGAGATGCGCGACGTCCGACGCCGCATAGGACAAGTCGGCCTCGGGGAGCGGGCGGCGGGTCCAATCGGTCAGTTGGGCGCTCTTGTCGAGCTCCCGGCCGAGGAACCCTTCGACCAGCTTCCCGAGTGAGCTCGTCCGATATCCGCAAACAAGTGCTGCGATCTGGGTGTCGAACAACCGACGGGGCGCCGCACCGCACTCCAATTCGAGGATTTCGAGGTCCTGAGCGGCCGCGTGCATGACGCAGACGTTGTCGCGTTCGAGGACCCTCTGCAGCGGGCGGACGTCCACAGCGAATGGATCTACGAGGGAGATCCCATCGGGCGTTGCGATCTGGATGAGGGCGAGGACTGGTAGATAGGTGCGCTCGCGATGGAACTCCGTGTCCAAGGCATACGCGTCCGTCTCGCAGAGCTCGTCGATGAGCGTCTCGAGCTCGGCTTGAGTGTCGATCCAGTGGAAGTCGTTCATGGGCAGTACGGCCGTCCCGGGTGAGGCTTCTTGATCCATTCTTCGCGGCGGTCCAGCCAGCGCCCCACTTCTGCGTCCATCGGCCCCGCGGACTGGCGCGCCTCTTCGTGGGTGACGACCCTGGACGAAGCTTGCTTTCGCTTCTTCGCGAGTGGACGCGCACGGGTGCCAGCCTCCGACAAGCGTCGCTGCTGCCACGGGTAGACGGGCTCCGAGTCCCTGCACCCCTCCGCGATGTCGTCGGCGGTGCAGAAGAACCGGAAGTGGAAGTGGTCGTCGTGCGGGTAGCTTGGCTGACAGGTCAGCGCCTCGAAGCGTTGAACCGTCTCGGCGGGCGCCTCGACGGCGCGGGCATGCCGGAGGAGGAGGCTTCGGAGGTGTTCCGCTAGGTAGATGTTCTGGAGCTGCGCGTGCTCGCTTTCGATGAGGGCACGAACGAAGGCCCAGGTCCGGTGGAGGTCGAGCGCGAGGCGCACGTCGTCGCTGGGGTCGGCGAGCTCGCGGAAATCCACGCCCTGGCCGCTCGGATCGAAGAACGCGCCGACGCTGTCGACGGGCTTGCCGTCGGGCCCTAACTGGTAGAAGAGCACGTCGACATCGCGGCCACTTTGGTGGGACCGATGGCGCGGGATTGGGCCGCCCGACTTCAAACTGAGGTCGTTGATGGTGACTGGCAGTCCGCCGAGCTCGAGATCGACCTGGGCGGCCGCGTCGACCAGGGCGCGTACGACTTCGACGGTTCCGTACCGTGCCGCAGGATCGCGAATGGGGTTGAACAGGAGTCCGGGCGCCTCGAACGGCAGCGGCACGCCACCGAGCAGCGAGCCGTCGTTCGGGTTTCGCACCGAGGTCGAGTCGAATTGACTCCAGTCGGTGCCGGACTCGGCCGTCCGTGCCACGTCCGGCTCGGCGGCAGAAGGAGGCGGCGGGGGCTTCTTGGGCGCGCTGCACCCCCCGAGCGCGATTCCGAGCCATAAGACGGTGGCGAACGGTGAGACCTTCATCAC
>JBATLA010000143.1:0-1696 GCA_049669945.1 Polyangiales bacterium
TCGATGGGCCATCCCGCTCCGGCGGCGCGCTGATGTGCCTCGATCACGGCTTGGCGGCTGCCGACGTCCACTCCCAGATGGTAGAGCGTGTCCTGGTGCAGCGTCAGCCCGTCATCAACCAGCAGCACGAAGTTCACCTTGAATCGTTCGTGTACGAAAATCACGTAGCGATGCGTCCACTCCTTCGGCGAAATGCCGAATAGCCAGGCGTAGAACCGCGTCGCCGCCGCGAGGTCAGGCACACGAATGCTTGCGTGGAACTCCCTCGGATCGAGGCCTTCGGGCAAATCGTGGAGCGCGGCCAACACCTGGAGCCGGCCTTTGATCTGATCACGCGCGACGCGGAAGTGTTGGAGGCGCTCCTCGTCGCTGAGTTCCTCCTGTTTGCGATCGGGATCTTGCAGCGGCCAGTGCATGCGCTGCGCCTTGCCGAGGAACGCAGGGCAGACTTCTTCCGCGCAAAGCGTGATGACGAGATCGACGCTGGCTGGATCGATCGTGTCCACCGACTTCGAGCTCTGTCCGCTGATGTCGATTCCAATCTCCTCCAACGCACGGATGGCATAGGGATTGACGCGGGAGGGCTCGGAGCCTGCCGACTGCACCCGCACATCGTCGCCAAACAACTGCCGTGCGAGACCTTCGGCCATCTGGCTGCGAGCGGAGTTGGCGACGCATAGGAACAAGATGCTGCGTGGGGTCATGACGGGTTCGCGGTCGCGCGGTTCGTTCCGCTGAGATCGCATGCCTTTCCAAGTGTGTTCGTGATGGTGCTCACTTAGCCCATCGATCTCAAGCTGAGAGCCGAATTGCGTGGGACTAGATGTCATGTCGCCTGGGCCGCGAACCTCAAACGGCGGTTGTAGTGACTATCTGCTCTACAGCGCGCTCGACGTGGCCCAGTCCCCCGCCGTTCTAGAAGCGCGATGCGCTAATCTCGATATCTGCGTGCTGCCAAGCGGTCTCGAAGCGTCGCTGCACCTCCTCGGCTTCACGCGTCTTGCCTTGGGCGCGTAGGCTCTGCGCCAGCCCAAATAGCGACCAGCCGTTGTCCGGGAAGCGGGCGAGATCTTCGCGGTACACCTTTTCGGACGCCTTCGGCCGACCGGCTTCGAGGAGAGTTGCGCCGAGGTTCTGCCGCACCGGGTAGAACCAATCGGGTGGCTCGCCGTAGATCAACCCGTCTTCGATAGCGATGGCCTTGCGGAGCTCGCTGACTGCGATCTTGACCTGTTTGCGCGCAGCCGCGATTTCTGCGCGAAGCACTGCGGCTGCGATTTGCGCTAAGGAAGACGCCGGATTGAGACCCCAGATTCGAATCTCCTCCAGGCGTGGATCGGACGCGATCGCTTGTACACGCGCCAACTCACCCTTGGCTTCCTCGGGCATTCCTGCCCGCGTGTATGCGATGCCCCGCGCGTAGTGCCACACCGCCGTTGGGTAGAGGAGGTCGGCGTCGGGAGCGGGCTCAACGAGAATCTCGTCCCACATGCCGAATCGCACTAGCGCGTAGTAGGGGATGGCGGAGAAGTGCTGGAGCATTGCCATCTGCGGCTCGCGCATCAAGGCATGGTCGACGTGCCGGGCGGTCTGGCGCGCCGCGGCCAGCGCATCTGCACTACGGCCTTCCATCGTGGTGGTCGCCCAGAGGAAGTGATGGTTGTGCGGCACGTAGGCCACGGGGTAGATGCCTTGC
>JBATLA010000144.1:0-2045 GCA_049669945.1 Polyangiales bacterium
GACGACCCAGGGCGCCTTGGGCCGACCAAGCCATCTGGCGATCGCCCACAGCGGCAACAAAGGGACGCAGAGCAAATTTCTGATCGATCGGTAGACGGCGCGAAGCATCGTTTTTGCCTATAGTGACGGCCTGTTATGCTGGGAGTGGTGGGGTCGGAAATCTTTACCGGGGATAACCGCTCTGCTAGGAACACTTAGCACTGAAGCAGGCGAAGGAGCACGGCTCGAAACAATGGCAAGCCCCCAGATGGTGATGTACGAGGAGGAGTTTGCCCAGGTCCAGGCCGTGACCGACAGGCTGGTCCAGGATGCAAACGCGCGCGTGGTGTTCGTCGTCGACAAGAACTGACAGCTGATTTCGGCGTCCGGCGATACCAGAGATATCGATACGACTTCCCTCGCCTCACTTGCAGCGGGTAACATCGCGGCGACGGGAGGCATTGCGCAGCTCTTGCGAGAGCAGGAGTTCGCTACTCAGTACCACGAGGGCGTTCGGCAGAACGTGCACATCCAGGTGGTGAGCGGTCGCGTGATTCTTGTCGTCATCTTCGACAATCGGACAAGCTTGGGGCTGGTGCGGTTGCGGGTGAAGCGGGCGAACGAGCAGCTGGTGCGAATCTTCGAGATGGTCATGGCCAAGGCACAGGATCCGTTCCAAGCCTCGCCATTCGCAGAAATAACCGATGACGACATCGATAACTTATTCAATGATTGACTAGGAGAGGCTTGGGGGGATGTCTTTCATCAACTACCTGTCGCGCGAGATCAACTGCAAGATCGTTTACTACGGTCCTGGTCTGTGCGGCAAAACGACCAACCTGCAATACATCTACAATCGCACCAACCCGGATGCGAAAGGCAAGATGATCTCGCTCGCGACCGAAACCGAGCGAACGCTGTTCTTCGACTTCTTGCCACTCGAGATCGGCGAGATCCGCGGGTTCAAGACGCGCTTTCATCTCTACACGGTTCCCGGCCAGGTGTTTTACGACGCTAGCCGCAAGCTGATCTTGAAAGGCGTGGACGGCGTGGTGTTCGTCGCGGACTCGCAGATGCTCCGCTCGGAAGCGAACACCGAATCGATGGATAACCTCCGCACCAACTTGGCGGAACAGGGCTACAACCTCGACACGCTCCCGTACGTCATCCAGTACAACAAGCGCGACATGCCGGCCGTCTCTCCCGTGGAAGAGCTCCGCGAGATGCTGAACACCGGCAACGTCCCCGACTTCGGCGCGGTCGCCACTACAGGCGAAGGCGTCTTCGAAACCCTGAAATCCGTCGCCAAGCTGGTCCTCACCGAGCTGAAGCGCGGCGCCGCCCGCTAACGGGACAGGATCCACCCCTACAACCGCCTGATATCATTCGGTTCCTAGCCCGAAGATCCCAAATCCGCGCAACGCGCCCGGCATCCGCCCGATAACCGCGCATGCCAAGAAGTGCTCGCACTGTGCTCGCAGGCGTACCGCACCATGTCGTCCTGCGAGGCAACAATCGAAGAAGGTTGTTCAGCTATCCACGCGACTACGACCGACTGCTCTCCCTCCTTGGACGACAGCTGGATGAAGGCGGAACATCCCTGCACGCCTTTTGTTTGATGACGAACCACGTGCACCTTCTGGTCACACCGGAGGAGGAAGCGGTGCTTGGTAGGTTCATCAAAGGCTTCGCGCAACGCTATGCACAGGTTCGCAATCGCCAAACAAAGGCGTCCGGTAAACTCTTCGAGGAACGCTTCTATTCGAAGCCAATCGCCTCCGAACAGCACCTAGCACTCGCTACCGTGTACATCGATTTGAACCCAGCCCGTGCTGGCATGTTGCGTGCTGCCGACGAGTACCGCTGGTCCACGTTTTCCATCCATGCATCGGGCAGCCCTTCCCCTTTCTTCGATCTCTGGTCTCCGACTTCCTGGTACCTCAGCCTCGCGTCCGAGCCCTGCGAGCGAGCGTCGGTGTACCGAGAATGGGCGAGCGAACGGCTCGCGTTGGACGAATGGAAAGGGGTCCGCGCGGGCCCCTCCGTGCACTCAGGACCACCCGCCC
>JBATLA010000145.1:0-4419 GCA_049669945.1 Polyangiales bacterium
CGACGCCACAGCCGACATCGAGGACTCTCATGCCAGCCTGAAGGCCCAGGCGGAGAGCCAGATAGTGCTCGGCGCGTGCCAGTGACGCGTCGAACGACTCCATTTTCGAGCGGGCCGCAAAATGGAATGATTGCCCCCAACCGTGCTCGTAGAAGTCGGTGACGACGTCATAGTAGTTGTTGATCATCTTGGCGTACTGCGCTTTGCGCGCTTCAACGCCTCCGCCATTGGTTTCGTCGAAGAACCCCATGTACTCGCGGATGGTTCCTCCGACGCGCTGGCGCTTGTCGTTGTCGGTGTAGAAGGTCGTGTTTCTGACTGCTTGGGCTTGCGGCATTGTGCCGAGTTAACACGAATGCAGCGGGTGCTACGGCGGCAACTGGCGAACGGATCGAATCGGCCAGTGGGCCGTCGCAGGCGGCGGGCGACCGGACGATAGCGACACGTTACTGTGTGTAAAGTTGCCGCTGTTTCTGTGCTATACGCGAGCCCGTGGATGACCTGATCGAGAAGGCCAAGATCCTCCAAGAGGCGCTCCCCTACATTCGGGAGTTCCACGGGGACATGTTCGTCATCAAGTACGGCGGGAACGCAATGGTGGATCCGGAGCTTCGCGACAGCTTCGCGCGGGACGTCGTCTTGATGAAGTACGTAGGCCTCCATCCGGTTGTCGTTCATGGTGGCGGACCCCAGATCGACGAAACGCTGACATCGCTGGGCGTCGTTTCGGAGCGCCTCGATGGGCTCCGGGTCACCGACCAGCACACGATGGAAGTCGTCGAAATGGTGCTTGGCGGCAAGCTGAATCAAGAGATCGTCTCGCTGATCGCCGGTCACGGCGGGCGAGCCATCGGTCTGACGGGCAAGGACGACGGCTTCATCCGAGCCAAGAAGGTCGACAAGATGAAGACCAAGAGTGGCCAGTGGGTCGATCCCGGCCGCGTAGGCGCCGTCACGCAGGTGAACCCCGACATCTTGCGGCGCCTCGTCAACGACGGATTCATCCCGGTCGTCGCACCCATCGCAGTCGACGCCGAGGGGAAGTCCTTGAACGTCAACGCAGACACCGTTGCCGGCAAGATCGCCGAAGCACTCCCCGCGCGGAAGTTCGTGTTGCTGACTGACATCGAGGGTGTGCGTGGCAAAGACGGCACTGTCGCGAGCTCACTGAGCGCATCGGAGATCGATCAGCTCAAAGCCGACGGGGTCATCGAGGGCGGCATGATTCCGAAGGTCGACTGTGCGCTTGGCGCGCTCGCGGGCGGCGTACGCAAGGCTCACGTCATCGACGGCCGTGTGCGCCACGCCGTCCTGCTCGAGATCTTCACCGACGAAGGCATCGGCACCGAGATCACGCGCTGATCCCGTCGTGCCAGGGTCGACGCTCCCGGGCAATGATGGTATGTCGCGGGCTTCCCCAAAAGGCACACCATGACCAGGCAGGATGACATGCTTAGCAGGGCGAAAGAGGTTCAGCTCGGCAACTACGCGCCCGCGCCATTCGTTTTGACGCACGGGCGCGGCCGCCGTGTGACCGACGCCGCGGGGCGCGAGTACCTGGACCTGTCGGGTGGGATTTCAGTCCTTTCGGTTGGGCACAGTCATCCGGTCCTGGCTGCCGCGATCGGCGAGCAGGCAGCTCGACTGATGCATGTGTCGAATGTCTTCTACAACGATCGGGCCATCGAGCTCGCGGAGCAGATCTGCGCCCGCACGCCCTTCGATAGGGTGTACTTCTGCAACAGCGGCTCGGAAGCCAATGAATCGCTGCTCAAGCTCGCGCGCCGGTATCATCACGACCGGGGCGAAGCGAAACGGATCGGCTTCGTCTCGACGCACAACAGCTTTCACGGACGGACGATGGGCTCGCTGTCGCTCACCGGGCAGCCCAAGTACCACAAGGGCATGGAGCCTTTGATCGAGGGGGTCCGCTTCATCGATTTCAACGATATCGCGGCGCTCGAACGGGCCGTCACCGAAGAGACTGCGGCGGTGATCTTCGAGCCGGTGCAAGCGGAGGGCGGGATCATCGTGGCGACGCCGGAGTTCGTCGAAGGCGCACGGCGGATCTGCGACGAGCGAGGCGCGCTGCTCTTGTTCGACGAGATCCAAACCGGTTACGGACGAACGGGGACGTTCCTCGCACAAGAGCATTTCGGCGTCGTGCCGGACGCTTGTTCGCTGGCCAAGGGCATTGGCGGCGGTTTCCCGCTCGGGGCCATGGCTGTCACCGAGCGGCTTGCAGGCGGCCTCCCACCGGGGAGCCACGCGAGCACGTTTGGAGGCAACCCGCTCGCTTGCGCCGCAGGTCTTGCCGTCCTCCACATCATCGACGAAGAGGGGTTGATCGAGCGCTCCCGTGCCCAAGGCGAGTACCTCGCCGGCCGGCTTGCCGAGATCGACACGCGTCTCCCGACCACAGTCGGAACTCGGGGCCTCGGCTTGCTGCAAGGTCTGGTGTTGGCCGACGAGGTCGACCCCGGCGCGACGATTGCCGCGATTCACGCGGCGGGACTCCTCTTGACCCTTGCGGGAGGCAACGTCGTCCGCGTCTCGCCTTCGCTCAACGTGACCCGGGAGGAGCTCGACGAAGGGCTGGCAATTCTCGAACGCGTGTTAGCGGACGCGCCGAGGAAGCCATGACCCGTCACTTCCTGACCATTTCCGATCTCAGCCGCGACGAGCTTTTCGGCGTGCTCGATCGCGCCGCCGAGCTCAAGGCGCTTCGGGGCACGGCCGAGCACCCGCAGCCCCTTCGCGGCAAGTCGATCGCGGTCGTGTTCGACAAGGCGTCCACACGTACTCGGCTTTCGTTCGAGGTCGGCATTCACGAGCTCGGCGCCCAGCCCGTGACGATGATCTCGAAACACACGCAGATCGGTCGCGGTGAGCCCATCGAAGACACGGCGCGCATGTTGAGCCGCTACGTCCACGGCGTGGTCTATCGGACATTCGGCCACGACCGGCTCGAGGCGCTGGCGACGTATGCGTCGATTCCCGTGGTCAACGGGCTCTCTGACACCTTTCATCCGGTGCAGTTGCTCGCGGACATGATGACCATCCGCCAGAGCTTCGGTCCGACGCTCGACGAGGCGCGCGTAGCGTGGGTCGGCGACGGCAACAACATGGCGCATTCTTGGATCCGGTCGGCGGTCGTGGCCGGCTTTGATCTGGTTCTCGCGTGCCCCCCTGGATACCAGCCAGATGGGCAGGTCTTGTCGGACGCCCTGGCGAAGGGAGCGAAGGTCCGGGTCGTCGAGCGTCCGGAGGAAGCCCTCGACGGCGCCACTATCGTGACCACGGACGTTTGGGCGAGCATGGGCCAGGAAGCCGAAGCGGCCGAGCGGGAGCGTGCCTTCGCGGGATTCATCGTGGATGACGCTGCGATGAAACGTGCCTCCGACGACGCCATTTTCCTGCACTGCCTTCCGGCGCATCGTGGCGAAGAGGTGAGCGCCTCCGTCATCGACGGCTCCCAATCCCGGGTTTGGGACGAGGCCGAGAACCGGCTGCACACCCAGAAGGCTCTACTGGAGTGGTTGCTCGCCTAACCTCCTGAAGTGGCTGAATTTGGACAGGGCGCGCTAAACTAGAGCGATGGGGAGAGCTGGGCGCACGATGCCTGAGGAGCAGATCCCGCAGTTGGTCGACGGCGCCGATGTACGGGCGCATGAGATCGCAGGGCAAGACGCATTCGTGCATTCGTGCATCGACGGCGTGCTGAACGTCGAAGACATCGCCGACGTAACCGTGCTCTCGTCGGAGGAGGTGCGAAAGTCCATCGAGCGCCTCATCGCCCTCGAGCTCGTGGAGTGGATCACTCCGAAGGCGTCCAGCGCTCCTCCCGACACCGATGTCGTCGAGGATCTGGAGATCGGCGAAGAGCTTCAAAGGCGAGTTCACGAAACCTATCATCGCGCGGACAAGCTCAATCACTACCAGCTCCTCGGGGTACCGATGGACGCGGACAGGGCGGAGATCCGTAAAGCGTACTTCGCGCTGTCGAAGACGTTTCATCCCGACGCTTACTTCGGGAAGAGGCTCGGAACGTACAAGGCCCAAATGGAAGTGGTCTTCCGAAAAGTGACGGACGCCTACGAAGCCGTCGGGCGCCCGAAGAAGCGCGAGGCGTACGATCGGTATTTGCGCCAGAGCATCACGGTGTCTTCCGCCGAGCAAAAGATCGACCGTGTGGAAGAGCGCGCCCAGGCGATGACCAAAGCGCTGACGAAGACGCCCGTTGCAGAACGTCAGGCGCAGCTGGTGAATGAGTCCGCGTCGGGAAGCAAGTGGCACCCGACCGAGGCGCCCAAGGAAGCCAATCCGTCGAACCCGGCGCCCTCGAAGCCAGCGCCATCCGTCGTTCCGGGAACACCCGAGCATGAGCGGATGCTCCGTAAGCGCGAGCTGCTCGAGCGC
>JBATLA010000146.1:0-4463 GCA_049669945.1 Polyangiales bacterium
GGGTGAGGACCATGCCACCGCGGCCGCGGACCAGAAGTGGGTCGTCGAAGAGCTCGCGAAGGCGGCGGAGGGTGTGGCTCATGGCGGATTGCGTGACGCCGGCACGCTCCGCGGCTTTGGTGACGCTTCGCTCGCGTGTGAGGGCGTCGAGGGCGACCAGGAGGTTGAGGTCGATGTGGTGGAGCCCTTCTGCAGTATGAGTCTTGCTCATGGATATATGGAAACAAGTCATTGGATTCATGTCAACTGGGGCCTCAGATTTGGAACCAACACAAGGAGGCACTCATGGAAACATCGAAGAAAGTACTGGTAGTTGGAGCCACAGGCGGCACGGGCCGCGCCACGATCGAGGCGTTGCTGGAGCGGGGACACCGGGTGACGGCGTTCTCCCGGCACGCGGAAGCGCTCGAGCAGAGCTCGGAGCGGCTGAGGTTGCTCAACGGTGACGCCACGAAGCCGGATGACGTGGACCGCGCGGTGGAGGGGCATGACGCCGTGATCATCACGCTTGGGATCACGGAGAACCCGTTGCGGGTACGCTTCTTTGGCGCGGCGAGGACGCCGAACGACGTGCGCTCGGCGGGCACCCGCAATGTGATCGCGGCCATGCGTCGGCATGGGGTGCGTCGGCTCGTCGTTCAGAGCTCGTATGGAGTCGGGGAGACGCGCGACAACTTGCGATGGGTCGAACGCTTGTTCTTCAGTTTGCTGCTGAAGCCGCAAATCGCAGACACCGAGGTGCAAGAGCTCGAGGTGCGCGAGAGCGGCGTCGACTGGGTGCTCGCGCAGCCGGTGCACCTGACGGATGATGAATGCGCCGAGATGCCCTTCGCCTCGGCCGATGGGCAGGTGCAAGAGTGGAAGATCTCGCGCCAGGAAGTCGCGCAGTTTCTGGCGATGGCCGCGCAGACACCTGGGTACGTAGGGCAGTCGGTCGCACTTTCGAGAGCAGCGGCCGCGTGACGGAGACCTGCTCCGCGCCCTACTCCTCGTACACCTCGCGTCGGTGGCCGATCTTCACGACGAGGACCACATCGGGTGGTTCGATTCGGTAGATCACTCGGTAGTCACCGACGCGTAGGCTGCGGGCGCCTCGGAGGCTATACCGCAGTGGCTTTCCAAGCTCGAAGGGGTGCGCGGTGAGCTTGCTTTCGATCGCGCGGCGGATTTGGCGTCTGGCCGACTTGTGAAGCGCGCGAATGTCGTCGGTGACGACGGTGTGTAAGTATTCAACGCGACACCTCAATCCCAGGCCTCGTCGTGGGAGACACGGCGCTGCTTCTTGCGCAAGCGAGAGTCGGCAACCTTCGAGAAGTAGCGGTCTTCCTGATACTCGAGTGCTTCTTCGATGAGGCGCAGGCTCGTCCGGGAGATCGACTCGTCGCGCTCCTCGGCGACCCGCTCGATGGCCGCGTAAGTCGCATCGTCGATGGTGATGTTGATTCGCTTCTTTTGAGTGGGCATTTGCATAGTGTAACACTTTTCCATCACCTTCGAGCGGGGCGATGCTGTGCAGGGTTCGTGCATGACGTAGGGGTTATCGACGGAGCCGGTGAGAAGTTGCGTAACAGGCCGCGCGGCCTGTTGTTTTTCCCGTATTTCTTGGGGGTGACCCCGGCAAAAGGCGGAACCCAAACCAAAAAGAAGCCCCCGCAGTCACCATCAACCGCGGGGGCCCAGTATGCGGCAGGCGTTGCCGCGTGTTTCGCCGCGCCCATGTGCAGGGGGCGTGCCAAACGCGAGGCGGCGGAAATTGCGATGCGATGGTCACGGCGTACCCCGGTGGGCTAGGACATTGCTGTCCGGCTATGACAGGGGTGTCAGATGAAGGCTTGGGTGCCGGGCGCTGTTTCGCCGGCTCAGTCCAAGCTTTTCATTCCCGATGGTGGCCCCTCGTACACGACGTTGCCGTCGACGAGCTCGATGACGCGGTCGCAACGGAGGGCAAGCGCGCGATTGTGCGTGACGATGAGGAAGGCCGTCTCGCGCTCGGCGTTGCGTTGGCGCAGGAGGTCGAAGACCTGGTCGGAGGTTTCGGTATCGAGGTTCCCCGTGGGCTCATCCGCCAAGACGAGCGGGGGGTCGTTCATGAGTGCGCGGGCGACTGCGACGCGTTGCTGCATGCCACCCGAGAGTTGGCGCGGCCAGGCTTCGGCCCAGTCGCCAAGGCCCATGGCGCTGAGGAGTGCCTTGGCTGGCGCCTTCATGTGGGCGTGAAATCCGCCGTGAGACGCGGCGCTTGGGAGCATGACGTTCTCGAGGACGCTGAGACCGGGGAGAAGGTGGTGGGATTGGAAGATGAACCCGAGCTTGTCGCCACGGAGTGCGGTGAGCGCGCGATCGTCGAGCTGCTCGGCACCGATACCTTCGATGGCTACACTTCCTTCAGTGGGCCGGTCGAGGAGGCCAATCAAATTGAGCAAGGTGCTCTTTCCGGAGCCCGAGGGGCCGATGAGCGCAACGAGGTCTCCCTGGTCGATCGATAGATCGATTCCATGCAGGACTTCGGTGCTGACACCGTCGCCGTAGGATTTACGGACGCCTTTGAGCTCGAGCAGTGGGCCGGCCGTGGTCATTCGTCCCCTCGAATCGCGGCTGCGGGATCAAGGCTCGCCGCTCGTCGCGCGGGGAGATAGGCGGCCAGCACCCCGGTGGCGATCGACACGCCGAGGGCGGTGAACAAGAGGCGCGGGGTCACGGTGATGTCGAAGAGCGCGCTCGACTCGATGAGCTCGCCAGCGAGCCCGCCCACGATCGCGCCCAGCAAGGCACCCACCAAGCCGAAGAGCAGGCCCTGCCAAAGGAACACGCCGAGCACGATGCTCCGCGAGGTGCCGACGGCGCGAAGGATTCCGATCTGCCCGCGCCGCTGCACGACACTGACACTGAGCACACTCGCGATGCCCATCGCGACGGCAAGCAGCACGAACACACGAATCATCGTGGTGGAGGCGTCCTGCGAACGGAGGCCCGTCAATAGATCGCGATTGCGCTCCATCCAGCTTTCGGTGGGCACGCCGGTTCGGCGTTCGACTTCGCGTGCGATGTCCTCGGCCTCGTACACCTCGGCGACGCGCGCATCGATCTCGGTGATGTCACCGATGCGGCCGAGCAGCGTTTGGGCGTTTCGCAGAGAAGTGACCAGCCACCTGCCGTTGACCATCTCGTTGCCGATGTCGAAAATGCCTGCGATTCGGAGAACGCTCTCGCGCTCGCCGCTCTGTACGCGAATTGGATCGCCGACGCGTGCGACGAGCTTGTCTGCGAGGCTCGTGCCGATGACTGCTTCGTCGCCCCCGAGTCGATACATGCCGTCAACGAGGTTTGCTGGGATGTTCACGATGCGGCGCAAGCGCGCGGCGTCTGCGCCGACCACCTTAACCGCCTCTTCGGCGGCGCCGCGGTACGCAAGCGCGGAGCCGCTGACTTTCGGGCACACGGCGACGATTCCGTCGATCGCCTCAACGCGTCGAACGGCGCGCTGCCATTGATCGAACGAGCGCCGGCGCGGTTCGGCAGGTTCGACGCGCCGGGCAAAGGTAACGCCGGGCTCATCCATGAGGGGCCGTGGCGTCGCTTCTTCGGGTTCGACGGTGATGTGCGCCTGGCTCCCGAGGGTTTGTTCGAGCAGGTTGACTTGAAGGCCCTCGATGATCGCCGAGACGAAGACGAAGGCGGCGATCCCGATGGTGACGCCGGCGAGGATCAGTAGCGACTGTGTGCGGCCTTCTCGCAGGAATCTCCATGCAAGTTGGAGCGCGAGCACTAGCCGCCCTCCTTCGTGCCCGGTTCCAGAGCGCCGCGCGTTTTACGCAGCCGCACCGGGTCGCCCTCCTCGACGGGAAGCGCCGGAGAAAGGACACGAGCGTCTTCGCCGAGACCGGAGGCGACCTCGACGAGGTCGTCCCCCTCGAGCCCAAGCTCGACGTCGCGACGCCGCGCTTCACCTTCTTCGGCGACCAGGACCCAGGGAGTGTCGCTGCCGAAGTCGTGAATCGCCCAGGTCGGAAGCACCAGCGCACTCGCAGTGCGGCCCACTTCAATCTCGACTGTCATCGTCATGTCGGGCCGCAGGTCCGATTCGTCGTCGATGTCCAAGTCGACTTCGACCGTCCCGCGCACCGGATCGATCGACGGGGCGATCCGGCTGATCGAGGCTTCGAGGCGCTGCTCCGGAAAGGCTTCAGAAGATACGAGGGCGTGCTGCCCGACACGAAGCAGCGCGAGGTTCGACTCATCGGGCTGAATCCGAACTTGCAGCGGGCCATCTCCGGCGAACGTCACCAGCGGCTCTCCTGGCTGGACGACTTCGCCGCGCTCGGCGTGGCGCTTGAGCACAACGCCGGGTAGCGGCGCCCGAATCCGCGTTTGTTCAAGCGCAACCTGGGCCGCGGTGAGTCGTGCCTCTGCCCGTGAAAGCGCAGCGGCGGCTACGGCCACATCGCTTCCTTTGGGCGCGGCGG
>JBATLA010000147.1:0-8957 GCA_049669945.1 Polyangiales bacterium
CGTCAAAGCTGCGCGGGACCGTCTGGCAGAGTTGAGGACCGAATCGCCGTAAGGGGGCTGGGGCAAGATGTCGGAAGAACAAACGGGGGATGAGGTTCGCGAGTTGACGGCTGAGGAGATGGCCGAGCTCGAAAAGCTCGACGACGCGATCGCGAAGTTCGAGCAACAGAAGCGATGGTCGGACATGATCCGTTCCATCCTCAAGAAGGCCGACCTGGTGCAGGAGCCGATCGAGAAAGTTGAGCTGTTCCGCACTGCGGGCACGCTCTATCTCGAACGGTCGAGCAATCAGGCGGAGGCGATCAAGTGCTTCGAGCACCTGCTCGAATTCGACGCGACCGACGTGGACGCGATCGAGCGTCTCAAGCAGATGTACGAGAAGCGCCGCGATTGGGAAAAGTTGATTCGCACGATGCAGCGCGAGGTCGAGCTTCTTCCTGAAGACGATCGACTGATCCGCTACGCCGAGATGGCGGACCTTGCGACGCAACGACTTCGCAAGCCCGACGTGTGCATCGAGCTCTGGCAGAAGGTTCTCGATGGGGATTCGGAGAACCCGACCGCGCTCAGCAATCTCGCGCAGCTCTACGAACGTGCGCGTGAGTGGGAGCCGCTCGCCGAGGTGCTCGAAAAGCTCGTCGAGAGCGACACCGACGTCACCTCGATGAAGCAACAACTTCAAAAGCTGGGCATGATCTACGCCGACAAGATCGGCAATGACGAAGGCGCCATCGGCGCATTCAAGAAGCTCCTCGAGCTCGATCCCGCCGACCGGCGAGCCCAAGAGCAGCTCAAGCGCCGCTACGTGTCGCTAGGCGCTTGGGACGAGCTGGAATCGTTCTACGCTGAAAACGAGAAGTGGGACGAGCTCATCCGTATCGTCGAGCGTCAGGCCGAAGCGCAGGAGACTCCGGCGGACGAAAAGATCCCGCTGCTCTTCCGCGCCGCTCGCCTCTGGGAGGAAAAGAAGGGCAAGCCCGACCGGGCCGCGCGCGTGTACGAGAAGATCCTCGCTGCCGATGGCGACAACGTCCAGGCCGCAGAGGCCCTCACTCCGATCTACGAAGAGGCCCACGATGCTCGCAAGCTCGTGTCCGTCCTCGAAGTGCGATTTGCGCATGCGAACGAAACCGAGTCCAAGGTCGAGCTCCTCGGCAAGATCGGTCACGTGTTCGAAGAGCGCTTGCGCCAGCCTGATGTCGCGTTCGAGCGATACCTCGAAGCGTTCGCCCTTGCGCCGACCCACGATGAAGCGCGCGCAGACGTCGAGCGCTTGGCGGGTGAGATGAACGGCTGGGATCGCTTGGTCTCCGGCTTCGAGACGGCGATCGAGGCGGTCTCCGATCCGCATCAGGCCGTGCCCATTCGGCTGAGCTACGGCCAAACCCTCACGCAGCTCGATCGAATCGACGAGGCCGTCGAACAGTACCGGCTCGTCTACGAGCTCGAAAGCAACAACCTCAGCGCCATTGCGGCGCTTGGGGACTTGTATCTCACCACCGAGCGGTACCGCGAGCTTCTCGACATCTACGCTCGCCAAATCGAGCTCGAAGAGGACCCCGAGCTCCGTCTCGAGGTTGCTTACAAGCGCGTGACCGTGCTCCACGAGGCGTTGGAGGACACCGGTCGCGCCATCGAAGCGCTCGAAGGAATCATCGACGAGTACGGCGTGGAGCAGGACGAAGCCTGCCGAGCGCTCGAGCAGCTCTACGAAGGCGCCGCCCGTTGGCAGGAGCTCGGTCAGCTTCTCGAACGCCGCATCGAGGCTGCGCCAGAGAGCCACGAAGAGCTTGCCTCGCTCAAGTTCCGTTTGGGGCGAGTGAGCGAGTCGCAACTTCAGGACAAAGTCCGTGCGGTGGATCTCTACCGCGAAGTGCTCTCGATCATGCCGGACCACGACGGTGCCAAGGAGCGCCTCGAGCAGTTGCTCGACGACGCCGAAGTGGCGTCCGAAGCTTCGCGCGTCCTCGAGCCCGTCTACGAGATGAGCGAAGATTGGACCCAGTACGTCAATGCGCTTCGGGTCCAGCACCGCTACAGCGACGACTCACGCCAGAAGCTCACGCTGCTCACGCGCGTTGCGGACACGTACTTCAACTACATCGGCGATGGCGAGCGCGGCTTCGTGTCGCTTTGCGAAGCGTTCAGGGAAATGCCTTCGGATTCGGCGACGCTGCAGCGCCTCGAGATGCTGGCTACCTAAAACGAGTTGTTCGAGGCCGTTGCAGATCTCACTGGCGACCTCGCAGCAAGTGTCGAAGACACGACGTTGAGCCGTTCGCTTTGGATCAAGACTGCCCAGATTCACGAGACCCAGCTCATGGATGTCGAGGCCGCGGTCTCGGCGTACCGCAAGGTGCTCGCGGTGGACGCGGCCGATTTCGAGGTGCTTGGTGCCCTCGACACGGTGTACCGCGGGGCGCAGCGTTGGCATGAGCTCGTCGGCGTTCTTCGCGCACGGGTGGAGGCCTACGCCGACCCGGACGACAAGATCGGCGTTCTCGCAGAGATGGCTCGCACACATGCGGACCTCCTCGACGAGCCCGAGCAGGCGATCGTTCTTCAGAACGAGATCCTCGAGCTCGACCCAACCAACCGGGCGGCGTTGAGCGCGCTCGACGAGCTCCTCGCCCGCCAGGGTCTGTGGAGCGATCTCGCAGACAACGTCGAACGTCAGCTTTCGATAGCCGAGGAGCAACACGAGCAAACCACGCTCTTGCTCCGCCTCGCTGAAATTCGCGAGGAGCGCATGGGCTCCACGGAAGCGGCGATCGAGATCTACCGCGACGTGCTCTCGAACGATGCGAGCAACCCGGCGGCGCTCGGCGCTCTCGAACGGCTCCTCGAGTCGTCCAAGTACCAGGCCGCTGTGGCTGACATACTCGAGCCCATCTACCGGGACGGCGGCGCCGCCGCGCGGCTCGTCGACGTGTACGAGATTCAGGCGCACCACGCAGCCGCACCCGAGCGGCGCTTGGAGCTCTTCAGCGAAATCGCCAAGCTGCAGGAGTTCTCGCTCAACGACCTCAATGGGGCGTTCGACAGCTACGCGAGGGCGTTCCGGGAGGACCCGGGGCACCCGAAGTCGAAGGGGGAGCTCGAGCGGCTCAGTGCGGCGGTGGGCGCGTCCGATGCGCTTGCCGGCGTCTACGAGCAGGTGGTCACGGAGGCGGACGACCCGCAGCTCGCGGTCGGCCTCCTGCTTCGCGCGGCCGAGATTCGGGAAGACGACCTCGGGCAGCTCGATCGCGCGGTCGAACACTACGAGCGCGTGCTGCAAATCGATGAAGAGCATCACGACTCAGCCAACGCTCTGGAGCGCCTGTTCCAGCAGTCGGAACGCTACGAGGACCTGGCCGGCATCTACCGCCGCAAGGCTCGGATGCTGCCGTCGGCCAGCGACCAGCGGGAGCAGTTGGTCAAGGCAGCGGCGATCTACGAAGACATCCTCGACAAGCCGGGCGACGCGATTTCGGTGTACCAGCAGGTGCTCGAAATCGATCCTGCGGACGTCGAGTCGCTCGACCGGTTGATCGAGCTTCAGATGCAGCTCGGCAAGTGGTCGTCGTTGCTCGAGACGTATGAGCGCAAGGCCGAGGTCGTGTCGGATCCCGACACACGGAAGGCCCTCTTCACGGCGATGGGCCAGGTCCGAGAGACACAGCTCGACGATGCCGACAAGGCCATCGACGCCTACCAACGCGCCCTCGAGATCGATCCCGACGACCTTCCGGCCTTGGCACACCTCGACGGGCTCTACGCAGAGACCGAACAATGGCGAGACCTGCTTCAGGTCCTCGAGCGCCAGGCCGAGCTCGTCGGCGACGACGATCAGCGGATCGAGTTTCGCTTCCGGATCGCCGAGCTCTGGCGAGAGCATCTCGAGGATCCGACGCAAGCGATCGAGATTTACCGCGACATCCTCGGCGAGGTGCCGCATCACCAGCCTACGCTGGACGCCCTTGGCGCAATGACGACCGACGCGGTCGAGCCCCTGGCCGCCGCCGAGGTTCTCGAAGACGTCTATCTCGGCGCCGGGGAGTACCGAAAGCTCGCGGACGCGCGCGAGGTGAAGGTTCGCTTCACCGAGGACCCCGCCGATCAGGTGCAGATGCTTCAGCAGCTCGCCGAGATCTACGAGATTCAGCTTGAAGACCTGCCGGCGTCCTTTGGTGCGTTCGTCCGGGCGCTGCCGCTCGACAACCGCAACGAGCTCACGCTCGCCTCGCTCGAGCGCCTCGCCGAGCAGACGGGCCGCTGGCATGAAGTGGCCTCTCGTTATGACGAGGAAGTACAGAAGAAGAGAGCGGAATTCCCGGAAGAGGTCGTTCACCTCGCGAAGCGTTCTGCGGTGATCAACGAGGTCCAGCTCGACGACGTCGACGGCGCGATTTCGCGCTACCAGTTCGTAGTCGACAGCGACCCCTCCGACGTCACCTGCATCGAGGCGCTTGACCGACTCTACGAACAGACGGAGCGCTGGGATGATCTGGCGGCGACCCTCCAGATCGAGGCTGCGGTCGCTACCACGCCGGAGGACGTGCTCAATCTGCAGTTCCGCACCGGCCAGCTCTTCCAGAAGCAGCTCTCGAACATGGAGTCCGCCATCTCCCAGTACCGCGAGATCCTCGCTGCCGCCCCGGAGTACACGCCCGCGGTCTCGGCGCTCGAAGAGATGTTCGCGAGCGGAGTCCAGCCTCTCGAAGTCGGCGAAGTCCTCGAGCCGCTGTATCGTATGCAGGGCAACTGGGACCAGCTGCTCAATGTTCAAGAGGTGCAGGTCGAGTACCAGAACGACCCGATCGAACGCGTCGTGATGATGCATCGCCTTGCGGAAATCGCCGAAGACAAGGCCGACGATCACAGCCGCGCGTTCCGCTGGATGCAAAAGGCGCTGCTCGAGGACCCGAGCCACGATCATTCGCTCGGCGAGGCCGAACGGCTTTCGGCGATCGTCGACGGTTGGTCGGATTTGGCGACGACCTATGCCAATGGGATTCAGCACGCCAGCGATGCGCTCAGCAAGGCCGAGCTCGGCCGGCGTCTCGCCAAGGTCTACGAGGAGCAGCTCGACGACCTCGAGCGCGCCGAGGAAACCTACCGTTTCGTTCTCGGCGTCGACGACCACGACGAGAACGCATTGGTCGCGCTCGATCGCATCTACGCCGAGCACGGGGCACATCGCGCGCTCTCACAAGTCCTTCGCAAGCGAATCGATGGTTGCAACAACAGCTCCGAGCTGGTCGATCTGCACTTCCGTCTCGGGACCGTTCTCGACCGGAATCTCGGAATGACCGAGGAGGCGATCGAGGTGTTCACCAAGCTCCTCGACGAGCACGATTCGGACCACGCGCCGGCGATTCAGTCGCTCCAACGGATCTACGCGAACCTCGAGCGCTGGCCTGAGCTCTTTGCAGCCTTCGAGAAGGAGCTGAGCATTGCGCTCGGCGACTCCCAGCAGGCGGAGGTCTTCGCGCGGATGGCGCGTCTCTCCTCCAATCGCCTCCGCGATCAGGAAAAGGCCATCGGCCTCTGGCAGCGGGTGCTCGACCTTCGCGGCGAAGACCCGGAGGCCCTCAACGCATTGGGCGACATCTACGCCGGGCAGGGCAATTGGCGTGACTTGGTCGACGTGCTCGACCGAGAGGCCGCAATCGCCGAGGACGACGCGTTCCGCGTCCAGGTGTACTCCGACCTCGCAAGGGTCTGGTACGAGAAGCTCGAGCGCGAGCGCAACGCGATCGAGAACTGGGAGCGCGTGCTCGACATCGATCCAGGCAACACCTACGCGCTCTTCAGCATCGCTGAGATCCAGAGAGCCGGTGGTCAGTCGAGGGAGCGGGCGGACACGCTGCACCGAATCATCGACGTCGGCGCGGCCACTCTCGAGGATGCCGACCTCATCACCGTCTACATGCAGCTCGGGCACATCTACGCGAACGAGCTCCAGCAGCCGGGCGACGCCGCCGAGGCGTACCGCAACGTGCTGAACATCGACCCGGCCTACGTCGAGGCGCTCGACTCGCTCGAGCTCATCTTCCGAGAAGAGAACGACTGGGAAGAGGTCATCGGCGTCATGGAACAGCGCGTGCTCGCGTTGTTCGAGCCCGAGGACAAGGTTCGGCAGCTCATCGCGGTCACCGAGATGTGGGAGAACGAGGTTGGTGACAAGGACCGCGCGGCCGGCGCCTTCGGTCGAATCCTCGACGTCAACCCGATGCACGAATACGCGTTCTCGGAGCTCCAGGGGCTTCATCGCGAAGCGGAGCGCTGGGACGACCTGATCGATCTCTACGTCACTCGTATCGAGGCCACCGAGGACCGCGACGAGCGCATCGAGCTCCTTCGCGCGGCGGCCCGAGTCTACGAGGAGCGCCTCGATGACGGCGAGCAGGCGTACCACACGCTCTACATCGCTTGGACCGAGGACTTCGCGAACAAGAACACCGCCGTCGACCTCGAGCGGGTCACCGCGGCCAACGACAAGTGGAACGAGCTGCTGACCTCCGCGAACCAAGTGTTGCAGGACGGCCAGGAGACCGAGACCCAAATCGCCATCTGTCTCTGCTGTGCGAAGTGGTACGGGCAGGACCTCGGTCATCCCGAGTACGCGATTCCCTACTACGAGCAGATTCGCGCACTCGACCCGAGCAACGCGAAGGCCTGGTGGCAGCTCGGGGACCTCTACGAGACCACACACCAGTGGGACAAGCTGGCGCAAGCGCTGGCGAAGCTCGTCGAGCTCACGAGTGACGACTCCGTCAAAGCGACCACTTACGTTCGGATGGGTGACCTTGCCGACGACCGCTTTGCGATGCGGCAAGAGGCCGAGGACTACTACCGCCGAGCGCTTCAGCTGCAGGAGACCCACGTCGGCGCGCTCGAAGCGCTCGAGCGCATCTACCGCGAGGACGGCCGTTCGAACAAGCTGCTAAACATCCTCGAGCGCAAGGCCGAGGCGGTCGAGGACGTCGACAGTGTGGTCTCGGCGCTGCTTCAAGTGGCCGAGGCCTACGAGGAGCGCTTCAACGACAGCAAGGCTGCGATCGAGAACTACCAGAGGGCGGCCGAGCTTGCTCCTTCGGACCTCAAAGCGCTTCGAGGTTTGGAGCGCTTGTACACGCAAGAAGGGCGCTACCAACACCTGGTCGGCATCCTCGAGCGCGAGTACGAAGTCGTAGCGACCGAGCGCGAGCGCATCGATATCCTGATGCGGCTCGCTCAGATGTGGGAGCAGGAGTTCCGCAAGCCGGACAACGCCGCCGAGCGCCTCGAACAGGTCCTCGACATCGACCCGCTGCACGACGAGGCGCTTTGCCATCTCGAGCAGCTCTACCGAACGATGCAGCGCTGGGAAGACCTGGTGCGCACATTCGACCGCCACGCGAACGCGACGACGGACACCGAAGAACGGGTCCGCATCTTCCGCGAGCTCGGCGAGGTCTACGCGACGTACAAAGACGACGTCGAGCAAGCGATCGACAGCTACCTCAACGCCCTGAACCTGAACGATCAGGACATCTTCAGCTTGCAGGCGCTCGGGAAGCTCTACGAGCGCAAGGGCGACCATTCGGCGGCCCTCGACATTCTCGGCCAGCTCGCAGTGGTCGTCGGCGATCCCGCAGAGCAGGTGCTTCTCAAGCATCGCATGGGTCGCATCCTCGACCAGGAGCTCGGCGACCGGGTCTCGGCGCTCGAGCAGTTCCAATCGGCCATCGACATCGACCCGGCACACCTGCCGTCGCTCGAAGCGATGCGGAGCATCCACGTCGATTCTGGTGACTGGGTCGCGGCGGCGAAGATGCTCGCCCTCGAAGTGGAGAACACCGAGAAGGACCGCAAGCGCGCTGCGCTACTGGTCGAGCTCGGCCGGGTCCGCGCCGAGCGGCTCGACGACGAGGCTGGTGCGGTGCAAGCCTTCGAGGCGGCGTCGCAAGCAGACCCCGACAACGAGGAGGCGCTCCTGCCGCTGGTCGATTCGTACCTCGCGGGCGACCGCCAGGAAGACGCGTTCCCGCTGCTCGAGGTTCTCGTGCAGCGCTCGGACAAACGTGACCGGGACGAACAGCATCGCCTGGCGCTGATGCTCGGCGAGACCGCCACCGTGCTCGGGCGTGCGGCTGATGCCGTTGCCGCGTACGAGAAGGCGTACGAGCTCGACAACGACGACTCGGACGCACTCAAGGGCTTGGCCGGAAGCTACTTCCGCGCCGAACAATGGGACGACGCCTTCAAGTACCACCAGGTGCTGCTCGTTCAGCATCGAGACGCGCTAGGCCGCGACGAGATCACCGAGGTCTTCTACAGGCTCGGCGTCGTGAAGCGCGAGCAGGGCGAGGACAAGAAGGCCCGCAACATGTTCGATAAGGCGCTCGAGGAGGACACGCATTTCGTGCCCGCCCTCGAAGCAATGGTCGACCTCCAGACCGCCGAGAGCGATTGGACGTCGGTGGTCGAGTACAAGAAGCGCATTCTCGACGTTGCTGACGAACCCGCGGACCGCGCCAAGCTCCTGAACGAGCTCGGCGACCTCTGGCACGAGAAGCTCAGCGATCCGGACCAGGCGGCCGAGGCCTACACGGAGGCCCTCGACCTCGAGCCCGACGATCACCGCGTGCTCCACAAGCTCCTCGTCACGTATCAGGCGGCGGAACGCTGGTCTGAAGCCATCGACGTCATCGAGCGAGTGGCTGGCCTCGAAGAGCGCGACGACGCCAAGGCCAAGTACACCTACACGATTGGCGTCATCCTTCGCGACAAGCTCGAAGACGAGGACGCCGCGCTCGAGCGCTTCAACGAGGCGCTCGACCTCGACAGCGTCCAGTTGAAGCCGTTCGAGGCGGTCAACAAGATCCTCAACACGCGCAAGGATTGGAAGGCCCTCGAACGGGCGTACCGCAAGATGCTTCACCGCATCATCAACCAGGGCAACACCGATCTCGAGCACAACCTCTGGC
>JBATLA010000148.1:0-1660 GCA_049669945.1 Polyangiales bacterium
GGACTTCCGCCACGCAACGCCCGCCGGATACGAGATCATCGGCAATATGTTCTACAAGGCGATTCTGGCGGCCGTATCCGCACGCTCCCAACGCTCCCGCGCATCATCGCGGCGCAGCGCCGCGCGGCGTTCGACTCGGGGTGTGCGTTCTATGACACCTGGCAAGCGATGGGCGGAGAGAACGCGATGCGCCGCTGGTACAAGGCGCAGCCGCGGCTCGCCATGGGGGACTTCCGCCACGCAACGCCCGCCGGATACGAGATCATCGGCAATATGTTCTACAAGGCGATTCTGGCGGGTTTTGCCGACTACTTGGCAGGCGATTCGCCCGGAGCGTCGGGCTCGGCGGCTTCGGGCAGTACCCCCGCGTCCGCCGATTCGAGAGACGCGGTCGACTCGGGTTCGCCGGACTCGGACACGCCTTCGAGCAACGCCGACAGCAACACCTCGCCCAAGCGCTGATACCCGAGCCGGGTGTAGTGGATGTGGTCCTGCGATGCGTAGGCAGGATCGCTGGCGGCCCATTGGACCATGGAGAGCGAGCCGCCTTGGAAGGCAACGAGATCGAAAAAACCGCATCCATGTTCGAGCGCGACGCGATGCTGAATCTCGATCAATCGCGCGGTCCGCGTGCGATCTTCGAAGACCCGCTCTTCCACCTGCATCGGCCGATCGGACGGGCCGATCAGGAGACACGAGGCCTCAGGCACCGTGTCGCGCATGCGTTTGAGCACGGCCCGGAGATCGCGTTCGTAGTCTTCCAGCGGCGACTCGTCGCCACTCTCGTTCGTTCCGTAGGCGAGGACCACCAGGTCGGGGTCTCTGCGCTGAAGGTGCTCGCGATAGATCGCCTCGTTCCAGAGGAGCTGGTAGCGGGCACGAGAGCCGTTGATGCCGAGCGTGTCGACGATGACGCCCGGCTTGTCGCGCTCGACGGCGACGCCAAACAGCCAAACCGGTCGACGACTGAGGGTTCGGATCTCGAAGCGATGGCCGGCGTCGGGTACGCGAAACTTCGCGTACGCGGTTGACGCCTTCGAGGCCCGCGTGGAGATCCGGCGCGCACGGCGGCCGTCGATCAGGATGTCCATGTCACCGCCGCGCGGGTGCTCGAGGTAGTAGAGCTCGAAGAAGTCGGCCGTTCGGCCTTGCTCGTTGTCCTCGGTCGTGCTCACCGCGCCGAAGGAGCCAGGAAGCGTGCTGCTCATCGCGACGCCTGCGAGCCCGACGAGCTCCACCTCGCTGTCACCCACTCGAATCCGATGGGTCTCCCAGCGCTTGCCGTCGCTTTCGATATTGATATCGCGGTGGCGGTAGGTTCGCCACGGGTGCACCGGGACGACGAAGCCATGCCCTGCGTCGCCGTAGCGGCTTTGGAGCTCACGGCGGATGTAGCCGGTGAACAGGTCGCTCGCGACGTGGGAGGCGCCCCAGAACGCGAGGCGGGCTTGACCTTCGCCCGCCGCGGCTCGCAACAGCGCTTCGTGGAACGCCTGCATCGACTTGCCATCGCGATCCTCGATGGCGATGTCGAGACCGAGCTTGTCGGTCGGCGGCGGCTGCAACAACTTCGGCCCCATGCGCTGAGACGAGCGCACCGCGTTCAGAACGGCAGTCTCGTCGATGGCTGCCGGCGTCTTTGGCGAGGCATCCGCAGAAG
>JBATLA010000149.1:0-22372 GCA_049669945.1 Polyangiales bacterium
TGGTTCTCGCGGCGACGGGAGTTCAGGGCCGACGCGGGCGGCGCCTCGCTCGAGAGTCCCGCCGCCATGGCCTCGGCGCTCAACCGGCTGCGCGCCATGCGAGACGCACCTTCCCAGCTCCCCGACAACCTGACGGCCTTTGGGATTCGTGGCGAAGGGATGCTCAAGCTGATGGCCACCCATCCTCCCCTGGAGGAGCGAATCGCGCGACTCCAAGCGCAGGGCTAGCCCCCCCCCTCCATGCCCAGTTGGCACCTTCTTGCCAGAACGAGCGACCTTCCTGTAGGACGCTTGCATGAGGTGGGGACCTTTCCGATGGGCGTTGCTGGTGACCGTACTGGCCACGTCCGGCTGCGAAGAGCCTGAGCGGCCGAAGGAGCGCATCGAGATCGCGTCGGCCCATCGTGAATGCGAGGAAGGTGAAGCCTGCGGCGTCGTCGAGACGAGCTGCGACTCGCAGGGCTGCGAATGCGGCGTCGCCATCAACGAGGCACACCTCATCGACTATCAACAGGAGCTTGCCGACTGTCGCGGTCAAAACGAGCTGGCCACGTGCGACTTCGAGTGCGACAAGCCTTTCGGCCGGTGCTTCAAGGGCGCGTGCGTGCTCACCAGCGAGCCTCCGGAGCTTTTTCGCCGCGGGCGGAGCGTCCAGGCGGTCTGCGAAAAGAGCCGCGGCAAGTACCTAGGGTGCCCCGAGTGCCCCCCCAACGTCCGCTGCAAGTCATGTGTCCCGTGTGACTGCCCGACGAGCCACCGTTGGACTAGGAAGGGTTGCCAGGCAGTCGTCAAGACCGAAGCCCGCGAGATTCGAATCGAAACGCGCCCGGCCCGCGTCACTCTGGACGACGCGGTCAAGGCGCGCGTCCACAATGACTCGAGACGCACGATCTGGTTGAAGAGCGTCTGCGGGACGCCCTTCTTCCGTGCACGAAAGAAGGAAGACGCCTGGGAGAAAAGCTACGAGCCTTTCCGCGAGAAGAAGTGCAGGCTCGGCGCGATCGAGATCGACCCCGGCGAAAGCCGACCATTCGTGATTCGCAATTTCGACGACTTCGCGGAAGCCGGGGGCGCTTCGCTCAGTCCCGGGACCTACCGTTTCGAAACGACCTACACCGATGGCACGAAGAGCTTCACATACAGCAGTGTCGTCTACTCGGCGGAGTTCGACTTGATCGCCAAGATGTCGAGCCGCTAGGCGTCGTCGACTTCGAGGAAGCAGACGCTGAACCAGTCACGTTCGTCGCTCCAGTGCTCGGTGAGACGGAAGCCGGCTTCGCGAGCCATGTCCTCGAACTGTTGAAGGTCGTACTTGTGCGAGTGCTCGGTGACGATGTGCTCGCCTGCCGCGAAGTCGATGGTGGCGTCGCCGATGTGCACGGTTTGCGCGACCTCACTGATCAGGCGCATCTCGATGCGGCCTTGTGCCTCCACATAGGGTGCGTGATGCCGGAACGCGCCGAGGTCGAAATTGGCGCCGGTCTCGTTGAGGCGCCGAAGGATGTTCAAGTTGAACGCGGCCGTGACGCCAAGTGCGTCGTTATACGCGGCCTCGATCACCGAGGGGTCCTTCTTTCGATCGATCCCGACGAGCAGGCCCCCACCCTGCCCTACGAGGTCGGCGACCCTGGCTAGGAACCGAACGGCCTCGTCGCGGGTGAAGTTGCCTATCGTGCTGCCGGGAAAGAACGCCACAGTTCGCGCGCTCGGCCGGTGTGGCCGCGGGAGCCGGAGCGGCTGCGTGTAGTCGGCGCAAACCGCGACGACCTCCATGTCCGAGTAGCGGTCGGCAAGCTGGAGGGCCGAGGCCTCGAGGGCGTCACGACTGATCTCGATCAGCACGCATCCGGCCGGTTCGATCAGTGCATCGAGGAGCTTCCGCGTCTTGAGCCCCACGCCCGAGCCGAACTCGACCAGCGTCCCGTGCGCGCCAATCGTTCTCGCCATTTGGTGGACCGAGTGCCTCATGATGCCGAGCTCGGTGCGCGTTGGATAGTACTCCGGTAGCTCGGTGATGACCTCGAATAGGCGCGCGCCGACCCCATCGTAGAAGTACTTGCAGGGCAAGTGCTTCTCGTTGCGTCGAAGGCCAGCGATCGCTTCGGCGTGGAGGTCGCCGAGGTCTGGGTGCATGTCGATGATGCGAACACGCTCTTCCGTGCTCAATGGGTCAAATGCAATCACGGATTTAGCAGTCGTCCTTGGCGAGTCGAATGCCCGTGAGCTGCCAGCGGGCGTTTGGTGGAAAGAAGTTTCGATAGGTCCGTCGGGCATGGCCGGCGGGGGTTGCACAGCTGCTTCCGCGCAGCACGTATTGGCTGCACATGAACTTCCCGTTGTACTCACCGATGGCGCCGTCGGCTGCCCGATAGCCGGGGTACGCCGCGTAGCTCGAGCTGGTCCATTGCCACGCTGCGCCGTACAGACTTGGTCCACTCGGATGAATCGCCGCAGGTCGTCCGCACAACGGGGCCGGTTCCGGTTGTGCCGTCGCCGCCTCCCATTCCTGCTCAGTGGGCAGCCGGGCACCGGCCCAGCGGGCGTACGCGTCCGCTTCGTAGTAGCTAATGTGCAAGGCCGGCAGGCTCTTCTCCAGCGGACGTCGCCCCCGCAGAGTGAACTCGGTCCAACCGTCCGCGTCTTCCCGCCAGTACAGGGGCGCGCCCGAGCCCTGCGCTTGCACCACCTGCCAACCCTCGCTCAGCCACAGCTCGGGACGCTGGTAGCCGCCGTCGCGAAGGAACTCGAGATACTCGCCATTGGTGACCAGGCGCTGCGCGATCTGAAACGGATGAAGGAGCGTATCGTGCGCCGGAGCCTCGTTGTCGAAACAGTACGTACCCGGATCGCTGCCGATTCGAACGACGCCTCCCTCGTGGCGGGCCCAGCGGAGCGGTTGGGCAACCCGCGCATCGTGGGAGGCGGGCAGCGCTCGGGCGTACGCTGGTTCGAGGGGGTTGCACGACAAGAGATGCTTGATGTCCGTGAGGATCAGCTCTTGGTGTTGTTGCTCGTGGTGAAGCCCCACCTCGACGCGTGCCATGAGCTCGTCGTTCAAGCCACTTCCGAAGAGCTCCAACATCGCAGCATCGACCCTCGTCCGATACTCGGTGACTTCGTCGTGGCTCGGCCGCGTCAACAAGCCTCGCGACGGTCGATGGAACTGCTCGCCCACCGCGTTGTAGTAGCTGTTGAAAAGGACGGAGTATGGTTCCGGGGAAATCCCCTCCGTGCCGGCGGGCTTCAGCACGAAGGTTTCAAAAAACCAGGTGGTATGCGCGCGATGCCACTTGGTTGGGCTCGCATCGGGCATGCTTTGCGCGGCTTGATCCTCGGCGGAGAGCGGAGCCGCGAGCGCTTCCGTCTGCGCACGCACCCGCAGGAAATTACTAGCTATATCCTCGCCCGGCATCTGACCATCCATAGGTACCACCTTGAACGGGTCAAGAGCGTCAGTGTTACCAAAAAAGCTCACGTTTCACCAGCGGCTGTCGGCAGCACAGACGCGAGGTGGATTCGAACAGTGTTTTGTGTGGTCAGAGGCTGTCGTAGTACTGACGGGCGTCTTCAGCCGTACGCCGAAGCCCTTCTCTCGTATCGACGATCGGCTCGTACTGCAGGTCTTGGCGCGCGCGATCGATGGAGAAGTAGGTATCGTGAACGCAAAGGTCGACGTCGACGAGGCTGAACGGTGGTTTGGGTTTACCGAACACCTGAAACAGACGTTCCCCGGCGGTTGCCAAGCCACGCGCGAGCAGACCAGGGATACGCACCGACCGCACGTCGAGGCCCATGTCACGCACGAGCGTCTGACTAAACGCACCAGTGTTGATCGGATCACCGTCGGTGACGAAGTAGGCCTGCCCACATACCGGAGAACCGCTCACGAGGCGTTCGGCGGCCCGGAGCTGCGCATCTACCAAGTTGTCGATGTACGTGTAGTCCAATCGGCTCGAGCCATCTCCGAACATCACGATCGGCGCACCTTGCTTGAGCGACTCCACGAGAGGCCCAATCAACGTCTTGCGCTCCCCGGGTCCGTAGATGCCTCCCGGGCGGATGGCCGTCGTGAGCATCCCCAATTGGCCGTTTGCCTCGAGAACCAGCTGCTCCGAGGCAACCTTGGTCGAGGAATAGAGATCCCGGCCTGCGCTGTACGTCCCGCTTTCACGGGCCCCCGCACGCTGGTCTTCGGGAACGGTGATGATCGAGCTCGTGTGCACCAGGCGCGTAACGCCTCGTTCCTGTGAGGCGCGGATGACGGTCTGCGTGCCCTCGACGTTGACGCTCCGGACGAGATCTCCAAACGCTCGGGGCGCGTAGGTCACCGTCTCGATCATCGCCGCCGTGTGGAACACCGTGTCGACCCCTTCGAGCGCCGGGTCAAGATCCGCCAGGTTCCGGACGTCACCGCGAAACCAGTGGAGACTCGGAGCCTCGAGAGTCGCAGGCGCTCTGTCGAAGCCGTGTACGACGCACCCACGAGACAAGAGGGCGCGCACCAGGTTGCTTCCTACGAAACCAGCGCTCCCAGTCACCAAACAAGTAAGGCCGTCCAGAGGTCGAAGTCGTTCCATCGGGCCGGCACCTTGGCAAACTAGGATGCCGCAGGCAAGCGTCGCTTCAGGGAGCGCTAGGCAATGAAGCGCTGCCGTGCAGCAGGCGGACCGTAGCGCCCTTCCACCCGTAGGTCACCGCGGAGCAAACCTCGAAGCGCGCCTTCCTGATCCACCATCGTCCGTCTACGCGCTTGTACGCGTCGTCGTAGTAGCCGCCGACGACGCTCACGGTCTTCAGCTCGGTGTTCATCAAGTGGTAGACGAGCCCCCACCTGCCGGTGGCGTCGTCCGCTCCACGCACTTCGATGTTGGGCGGGCCTCCATGGTGCATCTCGACGATGTGGGATTGGCACGCGACGTCCTTGAACACCTCGTAGAGGCCATCGCGGTGATGGACGAGCCCGACGGGACCGTCGTAGTGGATTTCGACCGGCCCATCGAGGAAGCACTGGCGCACACCTTCGACGTCCTTGCTGTCGCAGCAGTGCCAGTAGCGAGCTTTGAGGGACTTGATCGCCTCGATGGCTTCAAGGCGTGCGATGCGAGACTCCAGATCGGTCATAGGGCGAAAGGCTAGCACGCGAGATCGCGAGCCGAGCGTGGGGTTGGGCGAGTGGTGCAACCGAGCGGGCGGGTTGAATGCAACTAAACCTCCCGACGCCAATCGCCGACTAAATCCGCGGCGGCGGAGGCGGCGTCAACGTATCCCTCCCCTGCGGAACCCCTAGGACAGCCCTCAAGACCCGCTGCTCGACCGTGCGTTCGAGTCGGGTGGGGACCGGGATCCTCAGGATCAGGTTGACGGTATTCGTGTCGACGAACTGATAGGTGATCCGAGGATCGACGAGTGGCGGGTTCAGTCCATGGCGGCGGTAACGCAGGGCGATGGGACGGCGGACGTCATCGATGAAGTCTGCACAGGCATCGTTTGCGGCACGAAGCGCGCGCTCTTCGATCGCGGCGAGATCGGCGTCCCGGTCGACGGGGATCGTCAACAGGTGAAGCATGAACTCGCCCGTGAGGCTCTCGTTGAGCACGGGCTCCGTCATGAAGAGGCTGTTCGGAATGCTGATCGTTCGGCCGGTCCGTTGGTGACCCTTCCCGACTTCGAGGACGGTAGTGCTCAACAGCCCGGGGTCGATCACGTCCCCACGAATGCCGCCAACGTTGATGCGGTCGCCGACTTGAAATGCATTCGAGCTCAGTCGGTAGACGGCGCCCTGCATACAGGCGAAGGTCTCTTTGGTGGCCCAAACGACGGCCATGGCGAGCACGACGAACGAGACAGCAAGCGCCTGCAGCTCGGCAGCCCAGATCGTGAACAAGCCAAAGGCGAGAATCGTGTAGGAGAACGCGCGAACCTGCGATGTCCATCGTAGTTGCAGGGTGTCCCTGGTCGGGAGCCGACCCCGAACGAAACGGATGACGATGTAGCGCCCACCAAAGACCGCAACGATCAAGACGATGGACGCAATGATGTGTCGGAGCAGGACCGGGTCTGGGACGATCTGAAGAAGCTCTTCTTGCATCGGGCCTACTGCCTTGCCCTAACCGACACTCCGTCACGTACGCTGTCGCTCGGATATGCAATCACGAGGTCGCCTTCTTCGAGACCCGCGAGGACTTCGGTCTCGAGGCCGTTGGTCTCGCCAATCTCCACGGCACGGAGCGTCGCGGTTCCCTCCTCGACGACGAAAGTCGCCCACGCTTCCTCGGAACGGAACACCGCGCTTGCCGGCAAGCGGAGCACGTCCTCGCCCTCCCAGACCGAGATGCGTGCCTCGACGCGGTACCCATCACCCAAGGTCGACCAACGTTCGCGTTCCTCGTCGAGATCGATGATGACGTTGACCCGCTGCTCTTCGACGCCCAGCGCAGATAGCTTCGTGAACGCCGACGGCTCGACCACACGCACATGGCCTTTCAGCGGCGTCTTGCCCCCCCATCGTTCGATGGTCGTCGGGGCGCCACCGGGGATTCGCGTCGCATCCTGGCTGAGAACATCGACGACAATCTCGAGCGCGGAAGGATCGCCAAGCTCGACAATTGGGGTGCCGCCCTGAACGACGCCCTCACTCTCCTGAAAGACCTTGAGCACCTGCCCCGCGACTGGCGACGTGATCTCGAGCTGCCCGGCGTCTTCGGATTTCCCACTCAACTGCAGGAGTGCAGTTTGCGCAAGCTTCAGCTCGTGCGCCGCGACTCGCGCTCCGAAGTTCGCCGACTTGAGCTGCTCTTCGGCGCTTCTGTAGTTCGATACGGCGCGATCCGCGTCGCTGCGGGCCAACCCACCTTGCTGCACGACGGCCTGCGCCCGCCCCGACTCCTGCTTAGCGAAGTCTCGCTCGTATCGCGCGCGATTGACGGCGGCTTGAGACTGCCGCAGCGCAGCGTGCGTCGCGTCGACATGGGCCTTCGCTTCTGCGCGGGTGCGAGAATCGAGCAACGGAGGAGGCAGCGGAACGAGTCGGGCGATGACCTGCTCCTCCTCGATCGTGTCGCCAGCCTCGAGCTCGGGTCGCGCGAGGTTGCCTATGATCGGCGACGAGACGACGTACCGGTCCTTCACGCGCGTCCGGCCGTCTTCGTTTACGGTGACGACCAGTGGGCCCCGGGTGACCGTCGCGACCTCGACTTCCACCGGGTTCGGGATCCAGGCGACCACGATGAGCCCCACGACCACGAGCACCGCGAGAGCAAGCGAGCCCCGACGAATCCATTTCCTCAAACCGGACGCTTCAGCCATGCGCCATCTCTCCTTACTCCCTCGTCTTGAGCACGCCAATCAGATCGAGACTGTCGAGCCGTCGCCGCACCAGCAGCGCGCTCAACACGGCCGCGGCCAAGATTACCACGACCGCGAAAGCATAGGTCCGCGACGAGATCAGCATCGGCATGCGGAACTGCTCCGGGTCGGCCTGTAGCTCGAGGAGCGCCTTCGCGGCCCAGGTGCCGAGGAGGAGTCCAACCGGAATTCCCAGGAATACCTGAACGGCCTGCTCGCCGAGCAGAATCGCGGAAATCTCAGCCCGAGTGAAGCCGAGGACTCGCAAGGTGGCGAGGTCGCGGCTGCGCACCGAGAGGCTGACACGGGCGTTGTTGTACACCACCGCCACGGCGATCGCGGTCGCAAACAGGGTGAGAATGAGTGTGATGACCTGCATCGTCTGGCTCGTTTGCTCTTCGAACTTCTCGAGCAGCGTGCGCTTGCGATGAATGCTCTGGACCATGGGGATGTCGGTGAGGCGTCGGTGGAGCTCGATCTCGCGCGCGGGGTCGACGCGCAGCAGCGCGGTGTTGATGGTGGGCTTTTCGCGAAGCAGCTCGTGGAGAGTGCTCTTCTGCATATAGCCCTGGATACCAAATGCCTCGTCGATCGTCCCTGCGATGCGTACTTGCCGAGTACCCCGATCGCCCTCCTTGAGCTCGACCTCGATCAAGTCGCCCGGCTCTGCGCCGAGGATGCGGGCCAAGACGTCGGTCATCAGGATGCCGCTATGCGGGATACGAGCCGGGCGAAACTGACGATTGAAGAGCCGGCGAAGGTGACTGTCCGGAGGAAGGCCGATGAGAATGCTGTCGCGCCAGCGCGCGCCGGAGCGAAATCGCACCGGGGTCGAGCGATACCCGTCGACCTGATCGACGCCGGGGAGGTGCGCAAGATAGCCGAGGCTTCGCTGCTCGACCTCGTTGCGGAAGATCACGCTGATGTCCTCGCGCTGCTGGCGCCCAAACTGCAAGTCGAGAATCGGCCCGTGCGCGTCCTTGCCGAAGCGACCGAGAATGATGATCGCGAGAGCGAATGCGATGCCGGCCGAGGAGAGGACGGTGCGGAGCGGCCGCCGCCAGATCTCGCGAAAGACCATCATCGTGGTCTGATGCACCATGCGAAGGATGGGGAAACGCTCGATCGCCGAGGCTCGATATCTCGAGGGCGATGGAGGTCGCATGGCCTCGGCAGGAGGCAGCGTGACCGCGCTTCGAATGGCAAAACCGATGCCGAGTACCGCAGCGACGAAACTGGCCACGATGGCGTTGATCGCGACCGGAAGATCGAGCCTGCTACGCGCCATCGGCAATCGAAAGAACTGCGCGTAGAGGTTGAGCATCGCGTCGGCCAACCACGCCCCAAGCCCGACGCCCAGCAGCGAGCCGATCAACACGATGACGCACACCATCTTGAGGTAGTGCAGCGCAATCGTGGAGTTGCCGTACCCGACCGCCTTGATCACGGCGATCTGCCCACGTTGCAAGGTCACGAGGCGCGAGAACACGACGTTGAGTAAGAACGCGGCGACGGCGAGAAAGACGCCGGGCAAGAAGATGACCATTGCCTCGATTTGAGCGAGCTCCCCGTCGAGGATCGAATTGGAAATCTGAAGGTCCCGGCCGTAGGCGCCGAGGCCGCCATACCTTTCGAGGATGCGGTCCGTCGCAATCAAGACTGCGCGCTCATCCGCGCCCGGTTCCAAGCGAATCACGACGTCGTTGAAAGCTCCCTCCATTTGGAATGCGGCCGCCACCGCGCTTTTCGACATCCACATTGGCGCGAAGCGCTCGTCGTCTGAAGTGATGCCACCGGGCTCGATCGCGAACACGAACTCCGGGGATATCGCCAAGCCGACGATGATCAGATCGTGGAGCTTCCCGTTGAGAATTGCGGGGATGGTCGACCCCGGGGTCAGCCTGTGCGCCTTCGCGAAGGGCTCGTAGACGAGAACCTCGTTGCTGCGTCCTGGCTCTGGAAATCGGCCCGCCTTGATGTGCACGTCGTTGAGTGGCGGCTTGCCCTGTAGGGGTAGCGAAATGATCTGTCCGTGTCCGGGGGTGAGAAGCCCCTCGATGGGCAGAAGCACTTCTTCGACGACACGCGGGTAGACCGAGGCAACGCCTCGAACGTCGTGAAGTTGATCGGCAACCGAAACGGGCGCTCGTTTGAGGCGCGTAAAGACATCGCCGAAGCGGTACTCCTCGTAATACGCAGCCCGCGAATCACCTAGTGCGCGCCACGCGCTTCGCAGCGTGATGTAGTTGGCGACGCCCACGGCGACCACCAGCGCAATCGTGAAAGCCTGCCCTTTGAGGCGCATCAAATCGCGAAACAGCTTGCGATCGAGGACATTCACCATGTGAGGTCGGCCGGGCGTACCTTGTCGAAATTCCTCTCGTCGCGCGACACTGTCCCATCCGACAACGCAACGATACGATCCGCCATCGACGCGATCGGCGCGTGGTGTGTGATCACGGCCGTCGTAGTCCCAAGCGACCGGTTTACCTCGTCGATGACCTCGAGGACGCGAATCCCCGTCTTGAAGTCGAGCGCGCCGGTCGGTTCGTCGCAAAGCAGAATCGTAGGCTGCTTGGCGACGGCTCGCGCGATCGCCACTCGCTGTTGCTCGCCGCCCGACAGCTGGGCCGGGAAGTGATCCATCCGGTCGGTGAGGCCAACGAGCTCGAGTGCCTCGGTGGGATCCAACGGATCGTTGGAAATCTCGGTCACCAACGCCACGTTTTCCCGGGCGGTCAGGCTCGGCACGAGGTTGTAGAACTGAAAGACGAAGCCGACGTGCTCTCGGCGGAATTGGGTGAGCTCACGCTCGCCGGCGATTGCGATGTCCTTGCCTCGGTAGAGAACCTCGCCGGACGTCGGGACATCGAGCGCGCCAAGGATGTTGAGCAAGGTAGACTTGCCACTACCCGAGGGTCCCAGCAGAACCATGAGCTCACCTTCAAACAGAGGGACCGTCACGCCGCGGAGCGCGTGCACGTCGACGTCGCCCATCCGGTAGGTCTTTGTGACGTCGTGCGCGGCAAGGATGGCCGAGCGCTCGGTGTTTGGGGTAGGCTCTGACATCGACGAACCCAACGACCGTTCGTTCGTACGCTTTTGACTGATCGAGGTCAACTCATCGTGTTCACTGAATCTGAATTCCAAAATGTGACGCGCGATGGGCAAACCTGGCGGTACCACGACTCTGGGGAGGGCCCGCCGGTGGTACTCTTCCACGGGTTCCCCGACACCCCGCACTCGTACGCCGGCATCGCCCATGCGCTCAATCGATCGGGCTACCGCACGATTCTCCCTTACCTACGGGGCTACCATCCCGATACGCTGGTGCCCGGTCGTGGTTACGATGCGCTCAGCGTTGCCGAGGATGGCATCGGCTTGCTCGACGCCCTGGAGCTCGATTCGGCGGTCTTGGTCGGACACGACTGGGGCGCCACGGTCGTTTACGGAGCCACCGCCCTTGCGGCCGAGCGCATCAACGCAATCGTCCCCATCGCGATTCCGCACCCGAAGACGTTGAAGCCAAAGAATGCGCTGCAGGCCGCGGGTCTTTTCTTCATGTCGAGGCACTTCCTCTATTTCCAGATGCCTTGGTGCGAAACGGGGACGCGTCGCAACGACTTCGCGTACATCGATGCATTGTATCGGCGCTGGGCGCCCAACTGGAAGGGCCCCGAGCGAAACGCTGCGCTGCGGCACGCCAAAGAGGCGTTCTCCAACCCCGCAGTGCTGACGGGCGCCATCGACTGGTACCGCGCGATGTTCGCAAAGACCGACCGGCCGCTCGAACGCTTGCGCGGCCCCATGAACACGCGCGGACTGCTCGTCGCAGGTGGCAAAGATTTCGGCGGACATCTCGGCCCCTACAAGAAGTCCCAAGCTCTCTTCGAAGAAGGCGCCGAAGTCCTCGTCATGCCCGAAGCCGGCCACTGGCCCCACCGCGAAGACGAACCCAAATTCAAAGACGCCCTCATCCGCTTCCTGGGGGACACGCACCCCCGCTAGAACCCTAATCTTTTCGATACTTTGCAAACCCAACCGCGAAAACGCGGTCTCAGCGCCTTGACAAACTGGTTGACGGGCTCAACTAATTGGTTGCATCATTCAACTATTGGAGGCGCTGATGGACAAGGAACGAGTGCACGAAGTGGTGAAATCCGGTTACGCAGCAGTTGCGCGCCAACAGGGCGGCTGCTGCGGCCCAGCTGTAGCGCCAGCGTCGAGCAGCCATGGCAGCGTCTCGACGGATCCACATGCGGAGACCGCAGCCAGAATCGGGTATTCCGAACAGGACATCACAGGGGCGGCTGCCGATGCCAACCTTGGTCTCGGTTGCGGCAATCCCACGGCACTGGCGAGCCTCAAACCAGGCGAGACGGTCGTCGACTTGGGCTCGGGCGCAGGCTTCGACGCCCTGCTCTGTGCTAAAAAGCTAGGCCCCGAAGGCAGATTCATCGGCGTCGACATGACCCCAGAGATGCTCGAACGCGCGCGCACGAACGCGGTAAACGCGGGCCACGCTAGAACCGTCGAGTTTCGCGAAGGACTAATCGAGAACCTGCCGATCGCGTCCGACAGTGTAGACGTGGTGATCTCGAACTGTGTCATCAACCTCAGCCCGGACAAGGGCCAGGTGTTTCGCGAAGCGTATCGCGTGCTCAAGCAAGGCGGACGCCTCGCCGTCAGCGACATCGTCCTGGGCCAAGCGCTGCCAGAGAACATCGCGCAAATGGCGGCGAGCTGGATTGCGTGCCTTGGTGGAGCTGTGACCGAGGAGGAGTACCTCGGCCACATGCGCGCCGCGGGCTTCCAAAACATCGAATACACACGCAAGCCGGCGGTCCACCTGCTGACGCCAAACCTGCAAGACCCGATGTGGAAAGCCGCCGTCGAGCTCATTGGTGAAGAGCGTATCAACGGGCTCGCCGACACGGTCTTCAGCTACTCGATCACCGCTGAAAAGAAATGAGCTCCATCGTCGACGACGTCATCGCGTTCTGCCGCATGTTCTCTTCGTTCGAGCGCGAGGAGATCTGCTGCGGAACGGTGAGCCCGGCTCAGTGCGTGCTCCTGCAGACGCTGATCGAAGGCGAATGGGACGTGTCGAGCCTGGCCGCACATACGCGCGTCACCAAGGGCGCGATGACTCGCTTGGTCGATGGACTCGAGGGGCGCGGCTGGGTCCGACGTGAGAAAGCCGAAGACGACGCCCGCCGCGTGCTGGTCTCTCTCACGGTGCCCGGTAAGAAGGAAGCCAAGCGGCTCGGCGGCCTCACGGCGCGAAGCATCGCGACGCTCTTCGAGCAAATCCCGGCGAAAGAACGGGAGAACGTCGCGAAGAGCCTACACCTCTTGCGTACGGCGGCCGAGGCGACGCGAGACCAGCTTGACTGCTGCTAGATCCGTGTTTTCGCGGTTGGGTCTCTAGGGGTCTGAAAAGATGATGGTTTTGGGGGGGGAGCGTGTCCCTATTCGATTGTGAGCTTGCCTTGGGCGTGTTGCGTGCGGAGGACCTTCTTGTCGAATTTGCCGACGCTCGTCTTTGGGATCTCGTCGATGAAGGTCCAGCGCTCGGGGAGCCACCACTTCGCGACCTTGTGTTCTAGGTAGGCGCGCAATGTGTCGGGGGTGATCGCGCTCCCCTCTTTGCGGACGACGCATGCCAGAGGGCGTTCGTCCCACTTGTCGTCTGGAATGCCGATGACTGCGGCCTCCGCAACCTCGGGGTGTGCGATTATCTCGTTTTCGAGCTCGACTGAGGAGATCCACTCGCCGCCCGACTTGATCACGTCCTTGCTGCGGTCGGTGATCTGCGCGTAGCCACGCTGATCGATGAAGCCAACATCACCCGTGCGAAGCCAGCCATCGTGGAACTTCTCGGGCGCGTCCACACCGTAATAGCTGCCAGTCACCCACGGCCCCCGCGCTTCAATCTCGCCGACCGACTCGCCATCCCACGGCAAAGGGGCGCCCTGTTCATCGACGATCCGAAGCTCGACCCCGGCAACGGGACGCCCCGTACGAACGCGGTACGTCCACGCCTCGTCTCCTTCGACGCCGCGCGGAACCGTCGCTACCGAGCCAAGCGGGCTGGTCTCGGTCATCCCCCAAAGCTGGAGAATCGTCACGCCGTACTTCTCTTCGAACGCCTGCATGAGCGACTTCGGCACGGCGGAACCGCCGCAGATCACGAGCCTGAACGACGAAAGGTCGATGTCCTTCCCCTCCCCATAGTGAAGCACCCCGGTCCAAATGCTCGGAACCGCGCCCGCGAACGTCGGCCGGTGTCGCTCGATCATCGCGACAAGCGGCTCGGGCTGCAGGTAGCGCCCTGGCTGGAGGAAGTCCGTCCCAACCCACCAGCCCGCATAGGGTAAACCCCAGCAGTTGGCGTGGAACATCGGAACGATCGTGAGAATCATGTCGCTCTCGTTCAGCCCAGACACGGCGCCGGATGTGATTCCATAGGAGTGCAGGACGGTGGATCGGTGGCTGTAGACCACCCCCTTTGGTTCGCCGGTAGTCCCGCTGGTGTACGCCATCGATGCCGGCGCGCGCTCGTCGAGCACCGGCCATTCGATGCCGGGCGTTTCAGCAGCGAGGAGCTCTTCGTATCGGTGGAGCGTCGCGCGCGGCGCCTGGCGAAGAGGAGCATCGTCACCACCCTCGCCTGCGACGATGATGTGCTCAACCGTCGCGAGTTGCTCGGCAACCTTGCCGAGTAGCGGAATGAGCGTGTCATCGACGATGATGACTTTGTCCTCGGCGTGATTGATGACGTACGCAAGTTGTTCCGGAAAGAGTCGGATGTTGAGCGTATGCATGACTGCGCCCATCGACGAGATCGCAAAGTAGGCCTCGAGGTGCTCCTGACTGTTCCAACAGAACGTCCCAACACGCTCCTCCTGCTGAACGCCAAGCTTGCGCAGCGCCTTGGCGAGTTTCTCCGTTCGCTCCCCGACCTCCGCGTAGGTGGCGATTCGATCGCCACCCTCGCCCACCGTGATCACCCGACTATCCCGATACAAACGCCGGCCGTGCTCGAACAAGTCCGAGATCAACAGCGGCCGATCCATCATCGTCGAAAAGCTCATTTCGCTTGGAACCCCGCATCCTTGTGCGCGCCGTCGCAAAACGGCTTGTTCTTCGACTGACCGCAACGGCAGAGCGCGGCCTTCGTTCCCTTCCATGCCTGGCGGCCGCTCGCGGCGACGATGGTGAAATTGCCGTTCAGCAACAACGGTCCATTCGGCGCTTTTCCGACCTTCAGCGTCCCCCCGGGGGAATCGAACCCATCTCCGGAGTCGCCTACCGCGCCATAGTCCTTGAACCCGGCCTCCTCATGGCTGTTGTCGCAGAACGGCTTGTTCTCCGACTGACCGCAGCGACAAAGCGCAGCCCGAAAGCGCACGCCTGACATGTCGGCCGCAGCACCGGCTACCTCGAGGTCACCGCGAACGTAGAGGGGGCCGTTGTACATGACGGACACGACGTTCTCGGCCTCGACGCTCTCCCCGGCGCCGCCATCCTTTCGGCTATATGTCAGGGCGCCAGTCGGACAGCGCGAGACGACGTCCGCTACGTCATCGGGACTGACGCGATCGGGCTGGCACCAGGGCTGGCGTCCGCCCACGAACAGATCATTGCTGGCCCGGCCGCACTCGCCGATGTGAATACAAAGTCTCCCATCCCAATGGACGTCGGCGTCTGCACCGGGGTAGTCGAAGATCTTCTTTTCGCTCATGTGGCTCCTCCTCGTGTTTCGAGTTGATGGGCACCACCCCAAGCCCGATTTTCTACTACAGAGAAAGGTAAACGACTACAGGGAACTGAGGTTGAATCGCCCGAGCGCGGTAGGCGTGGTAAGCAGCTTCCGCAGATGGGACACCAACATCACCATCACGTCACTGGCGCTGAGGTGGCGGGCAATCGGCGCCGGCTCGGGTTGGCACTGATCCTGACCGCGACGTACATGGTCGCCGAGATCATCGGCGGGCTGGCGGCCAACTCCCTCGCGCTCCTCGCTGACGCGGGCCACATGTTTTCGGACACGGCCGCACTCGGGCTTTCGCTCGTTGCGGTGGTGCTGGCACAGCGTCCCGCGACTTCACACCGCACGTACGGATTTCACCGAGCCGAGATCCTCGCGGCCTTCACCAACGGAGCCGCGCTGCTCGCACTGTCCGTTTTGATCGCGCGTGAGGCCTGGGAACGCCTTTCGGAGCCTCCGGACGTGCACGGGGGTCTGATGCTGGCGGTCGCATTCGGCGGCCTGACCATCAATTTCATCAACTTGGTGATTCTGAGCGGCGGTCGTCACCAGAACTTGAACGTGCGCGGCGCTTGGCTCCACGTGATGGCCGACACGCTTGGTAGCGTCGGCGCGATTGCAGCCGGCGCGTCGATTTACTTCTTTGGTTGGCAATGGGCCGACCCGGTCGCGTCCTTCGTGATCGCGACCCTGGTCTTGTACTCGGCCTGGGGGCTAGTGCGCGAGACACTCGATGTACTGATGGAGGGGGTCCCCAAAGGCATCTCGATCGACGAGGTCGCCGCCGCGCTAAGAGGGATCCCTGGTGTCTTGGACGCCCACGACCTTCACGTTTGGTCGCTCACGAGCGGAAGGAACATCGCGACGACCCACCTCGTCATTGCTGAGGAGGCGGACCATCAAAGCATCATCGACGCCGCCAACCGCACACTCGCCGAACGGTTCGCAATCGCCCACGCCACCATTCAAGTGGAGCACGATGAGCTTGCCAACAAGTGCCAGCCGTGCGGCCCAACCGCCGCTGTCGGCTGACGGCGGTTCAATCGGAGACGGCCGCCGGAGAGGCGCAGCGCTGGCAGATGCAGACTTTGCCCTGCGCTTCTGCCGGAATCGACGCCAGAGCTTTCGGGTCCATCGATGCCGTCATGCACCAACACGACTCCGGCGAGTCGCCCTTGGCCATCGCACACTCGTTCTCTTGCCCGCAAAGGGGGCATTTGCTCGTGTCGCTCGTATCGATGGGTTGGCTCATTTGATTTCACTCATGCGTTCGATTTGATCGTACTGGTCCTTGTACAGCTGCTCGATGTAGCCGTGCATCTCGTTGAGGCGAACCACCTGCTTTCGCGGTGCCGCCTCTTTTTCATTGGCGTCGCAGAGCTTAACCAATTCGCCGACCGCTTCGAGCGACGCGGTGGCTCGGATCGAAGAGACCGCGAGTACCGCCGTCATCGCAAGCGCGGGCAACGCCACCATCAAGAGTCTCGACCAGACCCCAGGCGGCGTCCTCGCAACCATCCAAGGCGTCATCATCACCAAGATGATCGCCGCCAAGCTGGCCAGTATCCACGGTCCATGTCTGTGCCACACGTGCTTCCAAGCTCCTGCGCTCGCTTCGCTGCGGGCCTCGTTACACGGATCGGAGTCTTTGAGGTATCGGATCTCGTCTTCGACGGCGTCGGCAAGATCTTCGGCGAGCTCCTCGTGAAGCTCGACCTCGGAGAGATCGATGGCTCGCGCTTGCGAGCGCTTCTCGGGTGGCACCATGGAGAATCGATTCACGTAGACCGTTCGTCCGGACTCCCCCTTGTACGAGTAGAAGACCGGCGCGTCCTGCGCCTTGCTCACGCCAGCCGACAGCAGAACCGCGACGAGCGCGCAGATACGCATCAGCCCTTCTTGGTGACTGCGGTGAGAATCAACATGCCGACGACTGCGCTGCAGAACGAGCCAATGATGACGCCAATTTTGGCCGCCACCAACTGGTCTCCGGATAGTCCGAGAGATGCGATGAAGAGGGCCATCGTGAAGCCAATGCCTCCAAGGAATGCCGCCCCACCAAGAATCGGCCAGGTTACACCCGCGGGACGGGTCGCCCAGCCGAGCTTCACTGTGATGAACGAAGCGCCGAAGATGCCGAACGCCTTGCCGAAGAAGAGCCCGGCGGCCACTGCAATGCTCACAGGAGCGCCCATGCTCTCGACCTGAATGGGGACCCCGGCGTTGGCCAGCGCGAAAACGGGCATGATCGCGAACGCCGTCCACGGATGGAGAGCCCGTTCGATGCGCAACAGGGGAGAGACCGCCTCCTTGGAAGCGAACGCGAGATCGGCGACGAGCAACCGCGCCTGGTCGATCGTCGTCTCTTGTCTGCGCAGTGTCTCATCAGTGTGGCGCAGAAACCCCAGGAACTTAGGCCCGCCAAGCCAAGGCATTGCGGGCGTCATCAGCCCCAAAATGACGCCGGCTATGGTCGGATGGATGCCGGACTTGAGCGTGCAGAGCCACACGATCATGCCAACGATGAGGTACATGCCCACGGTCCGCACGCCGACACGATTCATCGCCGCAACGACCACGAGGCCGACACCGGCGCCAGCCAGCCACATCATCTTGATGCTGGACGTATAGAAGAGCGCGATCACGAGCACGGCTGCCAAGTCATCCACAATCGCCAGCGACAACATCAGAACCGTGACCCCGTAGGGAACCCGCTTGCCGAGCAGCGAGAGGCAACCGACCACGAACGCAATGTCGGTTGCCATGGGAACCGCCCAGCCGCTCTGCCCTGGTTGACCGTGCTGAAGCCCCATGTAGATCGCAACCGGCACCACGACGCCGCCTAGCGCGGCCGCGACGGGCAAGACCACCTTCTTTGGATCACTGAGCTCCCCAGTCACGAGCTCCCGTTTGATCTCGAGCCCGATGACGAAGAAGAAGATCGGCATCAGGCCGTCGTTGACCCAATACCAAAGGGGGTAAGCGAGCTCGAAGCCGTCGATCGAGAAGCTGAACTCCTGGTTCCAAAAGGCGGCGTACCCGTCTGCGAACGGCGAGTTTGCAGCGATCAGCGCGAACGCCGTGCACACGAGCAATACAATTCCACCCGCGGACTCGATATGCGTGAATGCGAGCAGGGGGCGCTGCAGCCGCTGGATCGGCCGTGCGGGCAAGTGCGTCAAGCGCGAGTACGACAACTCGGGGTCCGCCATGGGCCACCGTTTATCGCGGAACGTGCTAGAAGGCCAGAATCGATGTGGATTAGCGAGACTATCGTGGCTTGGCTGTTCCTGGGGGTCAGCTTGGTTGGGGCGGTGTTCACGCTGAACGCGTTCATTCCCGTGCGCCGAGTTCCTGCGCTGTTCGTTCCGAGCTTCTTCGGGTCGTGGCTTACAGCGGAGCTCGCGCTCCACCACATCGTTTGGCAGGCGATTGCGACGTTGCTGTTCGTGCAGTTCGGCGCGCTCTCGAGTTGGCCGGGTCTCGCTGGTATGGGCATCACCATCGCGTCTTGGTTGGGCTTGCTGGTGCTCTTTCACGATGGGCGACGAACACACCAGGTGTTCGATTATGCGCTCGAGGGTTTCCCCGACGCGGCCGACGCCCAACGCCTGCCCTTTTCACGCTTGGTGATGCCGTTTCGCTTTTCGAGGCCCGGCGTTCGGGTGGTGCGCAACATCATCTACCGCGAAGTCGCGGGAAAGCGTTTGGCGCTCGACGTCGCGATGCCGCGAGAGCCCGGGAAGAATCGCCCTGCCATCATGCAGATCCATGGCGGAGCGTGGATCATCGGAGACAAGCGAGAGCAGGGGTGGCCCCTAATCGGCCATCTCGCCGCAAACGGCTGGGTGTGTTTCAACGTCAACTACCGCCTCAGCCCCGCGGCCACCTGGCCCGACCACCTCGTCGACCTCAAGTACGCGCTCAACTGGATTCGCGACCACGCGGACGAGTACGGGGTCGACCCAGACTTCATCGCGGTGACCGGTGGCTCGGCGGGAGGACACCTCACGGCCATGATGGGGCTGACTGCCAACGACCCGGAATACCAACCCGGTTTCGAGCATGCGGACACGAGCGTGCAAGCTGCCGTGCCGGTATACGGCGTCTACGATTTCACCAACCGACTCGGCACCATGCTCGAGCGGTTCCGCCCGCAGATGCTGGAGCCGATGATCATGAAGGCGTTCTTCGACAAGGAGCCGGAGAAGTTCCACCGCGCCTCGCCGATCGACCGGGTTCACCCCGACGCGCCCCCCTTGCTCATCGTGCACGGCGACCGCGACACGCTCGCTCCGGTCGAAGACGCCCGCCTCTTTGCTGACTCGCTCGCTCGGGTGTCGCGCGCTCCAGTGGTCTACACGGAGCTCCGTGGTGCCCAGCACGCGTTCGACATCTTCGCTTCCCCGCGGACGGCCCAAATGCTCGATGGGACGCTGCGTTTCCTGACCGCGATGCGCACGCGCGCAAAAACTGCGAAGGCCGCGCACCTATCCGAACGATTTGCGCCTGCCGAAGACGCCCAACCTGCAAACCCATAAGTCAACGCGTTCGGCACGTCGTTTGCAATTCGAGGCCAGTCTGCCGGGCAAGGAGGCCTCATGAAAACCATTCTTATCTTGGGCGCTGGTACAGCGGGCACCGCGATGGCACACAAGATCCGCCGCAAGCTCTCGAGTGACTGGGAAGTCGCGGTTGTCGACCCCTCGACCAAGCACGTGTATCAGCCCGGCTTGCTCTTCCTGCCGTTTGGCGACGAAACCGAAGCGCGCATCGTGCGAGAGCGGGACAGCACACTCGGCAAGGGAATCACTTGGCATCGAACCGAAGTGAAGGCGATCGATACGGAGCGCCGCGTAGTCGAGGTCGCCGACGGTGAGCCGCTCTCCTACGATTTCCTGATCATCGCGTCGGGCACCGAGATTCGACCCGACATGATCGACGGAATGCTCGACGGCGGGTGGCAGAAGTCGGTCTTCGATTTCTACACGCTCGAGGGCGCCAAGGCACTTCAGGCAGGGCTCGCGAGTTTCGAAGGCGGGCGGCTGGTCGTGAATGTCGTCGAGATGCCGATCAAGTGCCCGGTCGCGCCACTGGAGTTCGTCTTCCTCGCCGATTGGTATCTGACGAAGCGCGGTATTCGCGACAAGACCGAGCTGGTCTTCGCGACTCCATTGGACGGCGCTTTCACCAAGCCGCTTGCGTCGAAGACGCTCGGCTACCTGCTCGAAGACAAGGGCATCCAGGTCGAGACCGAGTTCATGACCGGCGAGGTCGACGCAGAGAAGAACGTCATTCGCTCGTACGACGAACGCGAGGTCCCCTACGATCTGTTGGTCACGATTCCTCCGCATACGGGCGCGCGTCTCCTCGAGGACAGCGACCTCGGAGACGAGCTCGGCTTCGTTCCGACGGATCCCCACACCTTGGCCGTCAAAGGCACGGAGCGGGTCTTCTGCATTGGCGACGCGACGGACCTTCCGAGCTCGAAAGCCGGATCGGTCGCACATTTCCAGGTCGACCTACTGAGCGAGAACCTTCTCCGGGTCATCGATGGCAAGGAGCTCGAGCCCACGTTCGACGGCCACTCCAACTGCTTCGTCGAGACGGGTCACGGCAAGGCCATGCTGATCGACTTCAACTACGACACCGAGCCGCTACCCGGGCACTTCCCGATCCCCCACATTGGCCCGCTGCCGTTGCTGAAGGAGGCTCGGCGCAACCATTGGGCGAAGCTCGCGTTCCGCTGGGTGTACTGGAACGGGCTCTTGCCCGCCCGTCCGATTCCGATCTCCCCAACGATGTCGTTGGCAGGAAAACAACTCACCGCCGCAGCGGAAGCAGGAGGAGAATGATGACGCTGGCAGTTCAAACCGATGCCGAAGGCTATCTCGCTAATAAGGATGACTGGTCCGAAGAGCTCGCCAAGGAGCTCGCCCAAGAGCTGGGTATCGAGCTCGGTGATGACCACTGGAAAGTGCTCAACACCGCGCGCGCGATCGAGAGCGAATCGGGCTCGAGCCCGGGGCTCCGCAAGATCAGCAAGCGCTCGGAAACCCCCATCAAGGCAATCTACAAACTGTTCCCCGACGGCCCCGCGAAGCTCATCGCGAAGATCGCGGGCATCCCCAAACCCAAGTCGTGTCTGTAACGGCAACCCGCAGGAGAAACCGATGACCAATTCAGGAACCGAGAAGAAGAGAAGCCTGAGCGTAATCTGCTCGAAAGGCAGCTTCGACATGGCCTACCCCGGACTGATCCTAGCCAACGCGGCTCGCATGGCCGGCGTCGACGCGCGGTTGTTCTTCACGTTCTGGGGGCTCGACATCGTCAACGAGAAGAAGATCGACCATCTTCACTTGAACCTCGTCGGCAACCCGTCTGCGCCGATCCCAGCCATGATTGCGGGTCTTCCAGGCGTCGAGGCGTTGGCGACGGCTCAGATGAGAAAAGAGATGGAGCGGCTCGAGATCCCGCCGATTCGCGAGTTCGTCGAGATGCTGGACGACGCAGGTGCTGACCTCTACGGCTGCCAAATGGCGCTCGACATGTTCAAGCTCACCAAGGACGATCTGGTGCCGCAGGTCAAAGAGGTGCTCACCGCCATGGATTTCATGGACATGAGCGAAGGGGCTCAGATCATCTTCATCTAGCGGACGGCCGCGCCCGCTAATTCTGAAGCTCGGCGGTCAATCGTACACGAGCTCAATCGGGATCGTCACGTCACCGCCGCGATAGTCGAATTTGGCATCCTTGTAGAGCGAAGGACCAGAGCGTTTGGACGTCGAGTTGTGTGAGACGCCCCAGGGCTCGGATGGGCTTCCGATGGCGTTGGTATCGAGCTTGCCGTTTCGGTTGAGATCGAGGAACACGGAGGCTGCGTACTCGCCGAGACCCGTACGCTTGAACACGCACTTAACTGTGTCTCCTTCGACCTCCACCCAGGTACGGCGAAGCGCCCGGCGATGCTTTCGAGGAAAGCCCTTGTTCTGCCAGAACAATGCGCAGGCCATGCGCCCTTCGGCCGTTCGAATCCCCGTAACCACGAGGGTCAGTGTGTTGCTTGCGGCAGGATCATTGTCGACCTCCGCCTTCGAGGCCGGGGGTGATACCGCCGAGCCCACGAGCACGGCCGCGACCATCGCCGTGCCCGCCACTTTGTTCCACACCATCGAATGCTCTCCGGATTCCGGTCTCCGGCGTCCAGCAATGTTCATGGCGTTCTGACGCGGCGCCCGTGCAAATGTTTAGACG
>JBATLA010000150.1:0-5336 GCA_049669945.1 Polyangiales bacterium
ACACTCGACGAGCGCGCGGCAGTCACGCGGGTCGCCCCACCATCGCAAGCTTTCTGCGGCTGCCGCACGGACTTCATCGCCTGCATCGGTCAGGTCGCGTTCGATGAGACCACGGATTCGATCGCGGGTCCCGTGTGGTACCTCGTCGACGTGGCGGCAGCTGAGCTCCGACGCTAGCTCGAGCGCGATCGCCCAGACGCGTGCTTCGCTACGCCGAAGCATGAGCAGGGGTTCGACGAGGCTTGGACCCCAGCTCCGCAAGGCTTCGACCGACTCGGATCCGGCGACGTCATCCGCTACCGCCTGAAGCACAGCTTCGAGAGAGCTTTCGTCCCGGCAAAGCACGGCGAGATACGCGGAGGCCTGACGCGTTGGCGTGTCACCGTGGAGGAGCGCCTCGTGGAGCGCGTGACGGAAAGAGTCGTTCGACGCGCTCATTCGCTCGACGAGCTCGTCGCGCTCTCCCTCGACCGTGCGAGCAAGCTCCGAAATCGCCCGCAGGGCCGACGCAGACGTCTGTGGAGAGGCATCGGTCGCCAGCTCCAGGAGGAACTCGAGCGCCTCGGGCTCACCTGTTCGCCCGAGAAGCTCGGCCGAAATTCGCCGCACGAGCGCATCCTCGACGGCGGACTTTACCTCTTGCCAGGGCACGCGCGTCCCTAAGCGAGTCAGTCCCTCGACGATGGCGATGCGGAGGAAGAGATCGGACGCGGACAGCTGTTCGCGGAGCAACGCTTCGGAGCGCGCGCCGCCGATACACACCAGAGCCTCGACCGCCGCCGCAGCCGAGTTCGCGTCCTCGCCTCGAATCAAGCCCTCGAGGTTGTCGACCATCTGGGGGTCGCGCGTCTTCCCCATGGCCTCGATGAGGAATTTGCGGCTACCGGCGTCGGCCTCTGCGCATGCTCGGGCGAATTCGTTCGCCCTTCCTTGGGCGACCATGCCCAGCACCTCGATAGCGGCGTTGCGAAGGCCAATGTTGTCGGTGTCGACCACACGCGTGAGGAGCGCTTCGATCAGCGGGGCTTTGTCCCGTGTCTGGGCCGCGAGCGAGATCGCCTCACGCCGCACCCGCCAGTCCGAATCGGACAGCGCTTCTAGAATCTGCGTTAGCGGCGTGCCCTGAGGCCGCAGGCTCATTCGGTAAACGGCCTGGCGCCGGACGTCCGGGTCCGCGGAGTGAAGTGCGTGGTCGAGCTGATCGCTACTCACGGCGACTCCGAGGGAAGATACGAGAGCTCGTCCGAAGGGATCTGCATGGCAGGCTCGGCCAGGCGCGCGGCATCGAGGACGAAGACCAGGCGCTCGTCGTGCCGGTACGCCGAGGTAATGCCCCGCTCGCGATGGCGCTCGTCCAGCACGGGGACGCGGCGTTCTCGATGCTGAGCGGACGAGAACACGTCGAGGACCGCGTCCACGACGACCCCCACCAAGCGGTCCCCGGCGTCCAAGATGATCCACTTGGTCCTTCGGCTCGGCGCCTCGGGCGAGAGGCCGAAGAAACGGCGAAGATCGACGATGGGAACGACGTCGTCGCGGTAGTCGGACACGCCGAGGACGAACGAACGTTCTCTCGGCAGCTCGATGATGGGGAGCGGGTTCACGATCTCGCGGATCCGGCCGACCTCGAGCGCGTACGACACTCCGTCGACCTCGACCCGAACGAGGTCTTTGGCAAGCGTTGCGCTGTATGCCCGTCCGCCACCCACGTCATCCTCCCAACAGCGATACGGGATCGATCAAGATCAGCATCGTCTCGTTTCCGTTCAAGCCGTTTGCGACTCGACCGACGCCGACCACGTACTCGGACAGCTCAGCACCCATCGCGCTTGCGTACTCGATGTGCTGGGGCTCCATCCGGTAGACCTGAATCACGCGGTCGACTGCTACGCCGATCAGCTCCTCACCGTTGTCGACCAACAGAACGCGACCGTACGCCTCCACCTGTTGGGCCTCGAGATTCAACACTTTTGGAAGATCCAGCAAAGTAATGATCTGACCGCGCACCGAGATGACTCCGAGAACGGCAGCGGGCGCGCGGGGTACCTCGGCGATGGGAGGCGGCACCAGGATCTCCCGGATGGCCGAGAGCGGAAACCCGTAGATCTCGTCACCGGCGGCCACCGCAAGCACTGCGACGGCACCTGTATCGCTCGTAGGATCCGGTGCGAGCGTAGCCTTTTGCCGAGAGATGTTCATAGTCGGCTCTCCAACGATCGAAGTGCGTCCGCCCCGTCGAAATACTCGGTGAACAGGGCCGGTGCATCGAGCACCAACGCCACTTGCTGGTCGCCCAGATCCGTTGCGCCTGCGAAGCCGCGCACGCTCGAGAGGCTCTTGCCGAGGGACTTGATGATCACGTCCTTCTGCCCGTGGAGCTGGTCCACCACGAAACCGAGCTCGCGGTTGCCCATCGCGCCAACGACCACGAAATTGCCTTCCCGCTTGGGCGCCCCGCGAAAATCGAAGAGTCGCGCGAGATCGCAGATCGCAAGCGTTTCGCCACGGAGGTTGATCACCTCGCGCCCCTGAATCGTGCGGACTTCACTCGGGACGTAAGGAATGGCCTCTCGTACCGCGGTGATCGGAAGCGCAAACGTCCGGCCTGCAACTGTGACGATGAGAGCACGGATGATGGCGAGCGTGATGGGAAGCGTGATGGTGATCTTGGTGCCGATGTCCCGCTCGCTTGCGATCGAAATCATCCCGCCCATTCGGAGGATGTTGGTCTTCACGACGTCCATCCCCACACCTCGACCGGACATATCGGTGACCTCGGCGCTGGTGCTCAACCCGGGCAAGAACACGAGGTTGAGCATCTCCTGCCGCGTGAGCTCTTCGCCCGCGTCTGGTGCGAGGAGCCCGCGGGCCAAGGCCGTGTCGCGAAGCTTGCGTGCATCCATGCCTCCGCCGTCGTCTTCGACCTCGATGACGACGTTGCTCCCTTTGTGGTAGGCGTTGAGGGCCAGCGTGCCCTCGTTCGGCTTGTCGGCGACCTCTCTGTGTGAAGCCGGCTCGATGCCGTGATCGATCGCATTTCTGACGAGATGCATCAGGGGGTCGGTCAGTTCCTCGACGATGAGCTTATCGACTTCCGTGTCCGCACCCGTGACGACCAAGCGGACTTGCTTGTCGTGCTCTCGCGCGGCCTGACGAACGATGCGGGCGAGCTTGTTGAACACCTGCCCGAGGGGAACCATGCGAACGTCGAGAATCCCAGTGCGCAGTTCGGCGAGCTGGCGTTCGAAGGTGCGACCAATGCGATCGAGCTCCATCGTCGATTGCCGGTACAAGCTCTCGCCCTGAAAGCGGTCGACGATCCGGTTGACGGCGCTCCGTACCAAGGCCAGTTCGCCGACGACGTTCATGAGGTGGTCGAGCTTGCGGATGTCTACGCGCACGGAGTTCGCCACGGAGCGAACCGAGGCCTGGGCCGTATCGTCTTCGCTCGGCGTGTGCATACTTGGCGGGGCGGCCGGAATCGACGTGAGGTGCGGGGGAAGCGTCGGTAGATGCGTTCTTTCCTCGATGCTCTCGACGGCCCCGTATCGAGCTTCGAAGAGCTGCTTCAGGTCAGGCTCGAGGAGCCGGCTCGCGAGCAGCACCACGAGCTCGATCGTGTCGTCGTTGCCGCCCTCCATGCTCGGCAGATAAGTGATGATCTCGGCCTCCTCACGCGCGTCCGCGCGAAGGCTCTCGATCGAATCGTCGATGGCCGTTAGATCGAACGCGGCGCGCAGGCGGTAGAGGTGCAATCCCTCTCGGATGCACGCACGAAGCCTATGCTCTTCGTACTCGGTCAACACCGAAAGGACGGCCTGGCCGATCGCGTACTTGTCGAGTGGGTCACCGACCTCCGCCACGGGCTCCATCCCGATCGACCGGATCGCCGCGATGTAGGCCTGAACGCCGGCGTCTTCGATCGGAGATTGCGGGTCGTCGAGCGCGAGGAGCTTCTGAAATCGCTCCACAGAGTCGAACAGCCCGTCGAGTATCTCTTGCCCGAGCACCATGCGACCGAGCCGCAGGTCGTCGAGCAAGTCCTCTAGGGCGTGCGCAACGGCACCGACGTGCTTGTAGCCAAACATTCCCGCGATGCCCTTGAGCGTGTGGACGCTTCGGAAGATCTCGTTGATGAGCGCAGGATCGATCCGCTCGCCCCGCTGGTGGGCTTCGTCGAGCAACAACAAGTCGCGCGACAACGCCTCGACGAGCTCCTGAGCTTCCGCCAGGAACTCCTGCTGCACGTTGTCGCGCGGATCGCTCACAGAGAGGCCTCTTCGGCCGCGCTGATCAAATCGCTGACGAGCGCCCGCAGCTCGTCCACCTTGAACGGTTTCTGCAAGAACGCATCGGCCCCGAGCTCGAGACCGCGCTTCGCGTCGGGTCCATCGACCTGTGTGCTTATCAGAATCTTCCGCGCAGCTTGCTGCCGTGGACTCTTCCGCATGAACGCGAGAAGCTCGAGCCCGTTGATGTCTGGCATGTTGACGTCGACGATCACTACGTCGAACGCGTTAGAGGCAAGCAGCCGTAGCGCTTCGAAACCAGTTTCGGACTCCTGCACTCGTGCGAAACCCGCGTCCTCCAAAGAAGCGCGGACAAACGCACGCACGGCGCTGCTGTCATCGACAATGAGAGCGTGAAATGCCACTCGATCCCCCCGCATACAGGGTAACAGAGCGGAAGCGGGGGGGACTGGTTCTATTCACGCCAAAACGAGCGTGATTTCGGTTCTTCGACTGCACAGGATGAACAGGCGCACAGGCTCCGAAGGAACCGATGGCTGTAGATCCCCGTCTGGTGACCGTCGCGCCACACCAGCCGCAGCGCGTAGTTGCCCACCGGTTGGATGTCCTCGAGATCGAGGTCGCCACCCTCTACGAACGCAATCGGTCCGTCATGCCCCTGACATTGCGCGCATGGACAGTAGCCCCGGAGGAGCTCGTGTGGGTAGACGCTTTGGTGTCCGTCCGCCCAGTCGATCTCCATGACACGGGCTCCTCGCGGAGCTCGAAGCTCGACCGGTTCCGGAGCTTGGTCACTCACGATGTCCGCCTTTCCCATCGTCCCGAGGCTGCGCCGGTTCGCTCCCGAACGCCGACCGTGGCGTGCAAAGCGTCGAGCTGATCGAGCGCGTCGCGAATCTGGTGGCGCTCGACTTCGGGCCATGGCGCGCTCGAATACTCGACCGTCGACTGTACGGTCGCCCACAGGAGAAGCGCGCCGGCAGACAGAACCAAACGGCCGCCGCCGCACGCCCTACACCCGATGCCCCCACGAGATGCATCGAACGACGCCGCGCGCCCGGGCGCTGGCACCTTGCCGCATCCGAC
>JBATLA010000151.1:0-2262 GCA_049669945.1 Polyangiales bacterium
ACGCGTCGACGGCCTGTGCGCGGCCCGAGAACACGCCGTAGTAGAGGATCACGCCGAACCCGAGCCACACCGCTGCGATCCCGCCGGCCGCAGGCACGGTCACCGCTTGGTATCCGGCGAGGAGCGCGCAGGCCAGACCCCCGACGAGGGGCACCGCGGGGAAGTATGGCGTTCGGAACGGCGCCTTGATCCGCGAACGCCTCCGCGCGAGCAGGTTCGTCCAATGAACCATCGCGAACGAGATCAGGAAGATCAGGCTGGCCGCGGCGCCGGCTGCCGAGACGTTCGGGACCATGAGCAGGATAAACGCCATCGCGAGGGCGGTCGCGTAGATCGCCATGATCGGCGTGCCACGTGTGCTGTGGCGCTGCTGAAGCACCCTGGGCAGGGTTCGGTCGTTGGCCATCTGGAGCGCGATGCGGCTCGCGGCGAGGACGTTGGCGGAGAGCGCCGAGAGGGTCGAGAGAACCGCGGCAACAATCACGAGCCAATAGCCGAAGACCCCACCGAAATTGTACGCGGCGTCTGCCATCACCGTGGCTGGGCGAGCCCGACTCATGTCCGAGATGCTTTGACCGGGTCCGTTGCCGACGGTGGACACGAGGAACAAAAGCGGGAGATAGACCACGAGCGCGATGCCGAGGGAGGTCAGCATGGCGCGCGGGATGTTTCGCTCCGGGTCCTTCACTTCGCCGCCCACGGTGGCGATGAGATCGAAGCCCTGGAGGGCGATGAAGGTGAAGCCCATCGCGGTCAGCAGCCCGGTGGTGCCCTGCTCCAAGAACGGGGTGAGACCTTCGCGCGTCGTGCCGGAGGGAGAAGTGGCGAACGCCCAGGCCCCGAGCGCTAGCAGCAGGGCGAACACGATGAGCTTGCCGACCGTCTCGACCTGGCCACCACCCTTGCTCTTGCGGATCAGCAAGATGCTGTAGATACCCATCGCGCCGACGGCCAAGGTGCTGACCATCGGGCGCCCATGCAGCCATCCCGGCGCACTGCCGGATGTGGCTTCGAGCGCTTCGCGGATGGCGAGTGTGGCGTACTCCGCAAAGCCGAGGGCGTAGAGAACGCCCGCCACGATGTACGCAAACCAGAGCACCCAGCCGACGCCGAACGCGGAGCGGACGGTGAGCACTTTTTTGGCAAAGGTGTAGGCGCCGCCCGACTCCGGGAACATCGAGGACATCTCCGCAAAGGTCAATGCCGTCATCAGTGCGACGACGCCGTTCACGGCGAACGCCAGGATTGTGCTCGGGCCGGTCTCGCGGAACGCAGCCCCCGCCAGCACCAGTATGCCGCCGCCGACGATGGCGCCCACGCCGACGCCAGTGGCTGCGGTCAAACCGAGATGCCGGCTTTCCCCTCCCTTTTCTGCTGATGCCACTGGCCGAAAGACTAGGCGGAAATCAGTCCGTCGGGTAGACGAAGTCCTGGAAGCTCACCCGGTAGAAGAGCGAGTACAGCAGCGGCACGAAGCCGAGGGTGAGGAGTGTGGAGAAGAGGAGGCCGGCCATGATCGCCACCGCCATGGGCTGAAACATCTCTTCACCACCTACGTAGAGCGGGATCAAGCTGCTGATCGTCGTTGCCGTCGTCAGCATGATGGGGCGAAAGCGCTGTTGGGCAGCTTGAATGACGGCCTCCGGTGGACTGAGACCGTTCTCGTTGATTTCAATGTCGATGCGGTCGATTAAGACGATGCCATTGTTGATGACGATGCCCGCGAGGGAGACGATACCGAGGAGGGTCATGAAGCCAAAGTAGCCTCCGGGCAGACCTGCCCAGTGCACCGCGAGCAGTCCAATCGCCACGCCCACCAGCGCAAATAGGATAGTCGCGAGTACGATGGCAGGCTTTCGCAGCGAGTTGAACTGCCAGACGAGCAGCATGAGAATCACCATGCCGGCGATCGGCAGCTTGGCCGCAATTGAAGCGTTGGCATCACCCGAGCCTTCGACCTCGCCGCCGAGCTCGTAGCGGTAACCGATGCCCCAGGCCTTCTTTTGCTCTTCGAGCCAGGGAGTGAGCTCCGCAATGACGTCAAAGGGTGTCACTCCAGCCGCCGTATCGCTGTCGACGGTCACCGTGGGATAGAGGTCGCGCCGCAAGATCTCGGACGACTCCCAGTGGAGCTCGCCGCTCGCGACCTGGGTCAGCGGCACCGAGCTACCGTCTTGGGCAAAGACGCTCAGGGTTGCCAGCCGGTCGATGTTGCGTCGGCCTTCGGCGACCGATCGCAAGACCACGGGAATGGTCTTGTCA
>JBATLA010000152.1:0-2038 GCA_049669945.1 Polyangiales bacterium
CTCGAATCGGGGCTCGCATCGGTCTCGGACGATTTCGTCAAGACCGAGATCCTCCTGGAGCTCGCCGAGCTCTGGGACGTCTCGGAGCTCGAGCCGGAGCGAGCGGAGCGGGCGTATCAGCAGCTCATCCGCTTCGAGCGGGAGAACCCCGACATCGTGCTCAAGGCATCGAGAGCGCTCGAGCGGCTTCACCGCGCGTCCGGCGACCACGCTGCGCTCGCCCAAGATCTTCGTCGTCAGATCCAGTTCGAGGAAGATGACGAGCGTCGCAACACGCTGTTCCCCGAGCTTGCCGATCTCTTCGAGAACACGCTTCACGATCCGGAAGCCGCGATCGAAGTCCACCGTGAGCGGATCGAGATTGATCCCATGCAACCGGACGCTCTCGAATCCCTGCAGCGCCTCTACGAGCAGCGGGCTCAGTGGGAGTCTCTCATCGATGTGCTCGAGCGGCGCGCCGAGCTCGCGGAGGACGAGCAAGCCGAGCTCGCGCTTTTCCGGCGCGTGGGAGAGGTCTTCGAGGAGAAGCTCGAGAGTACGGAACACGCGATTGCGACCTACCGCGACGTAGTGCTTCGATTTGGATCCGATGAGGCGGCCGTGGCCGCGTTGATGCGCCTTTACCGGCGCAGCGAGCGCTGGCACGAGCTGCTCGAGATCGCCGAGATGCGCGCGGACGGCGCCGAGACACCAGAAGCGCGCGTGGAACGTCTCTTCGAGGCCGCAGAGCTCATGCGGACTCGCACCGGCGAGAGCGAACGCGCCTTCGAGGTCTACGGCGACATCCTCGCCGAGGCGCCGGCGCATGGTCCGACCCTCCAAGCGCTCGAAGAAATGGCGGCTGGGCGGGATGCTCCTTTGCGTGTTGCAGCGGCGAATGCGCTCCTCGAACAGTACCGAGGCGAGAGCCGGTACGGGGATCAGATCCGAATGCTCGAGGTGATCGCCGCCGGAGACGATCCCGCCGAGCGCGTGCGTGCGCTTCTGGGTGCCGCAGAGATCAGCGAGCTTGGCAGCGAAGACCTCGACGCGGCTTTCGCGTTCACGGGGAGGGCGCTCGGCGAGGGCGTCGATCTCGACGAGCTCGAACGTGTGCTCGCGGACTACGAGCGCTACGCGGAGACGACCGGGCGCTTCTCCGACCAGGTGGCCACTCTCGGCACCATCGCGCCGGAGCTGCTCGACGCGGACCTCCGGACGCAGGTGCGGATGAGGGCCGCGACTATCGCGCAGGAGCGTCTTCACGACGCGGATTTCGCGAGAGCGCAGTACCAACGTGTGCTCGATGAGCAGCCTGACCATCGCGCGGCCATAGACGCCTTGCTCGGGCTGGTTGAAAACCTCGGCGCGACGCGAGAGCTGGTCGAGCTCTTGAGGCGCAAGTGCGAGCTCTGTGACGACCGCGAAGAGCGCGCCGAGCTGTTGGTCCGCCAGGCCCATATCTATCAGAGCGAGCTCGACGATCCCGAGTCTGCAATCGAAGCACTCGATCGGGCACTGAGCGAGACCGAGCATCCTCTGGCGTACGAGGGCCTCGAACGGCTGTACCGCCGGACGCGCAACTGGGAAGACCTCGCCACTCTCTACGAGCGGGAGATCGATCAGCGTATCGGCGACCCTGCGGCCGTTCGGTACGAGCTCGGGGAGCTGTGTCTACAGAAGCTCAACGAGCCCTGGCGCGCGCTCGACCAGTTCCGCGAAGCCCTGAGCCAGAATCCGGAGCACGAGCCGACGATTCGAGCCTTGGAGTCTCTCGTCGAGCAATTCGAGTACCGGAGCACGGCTGCCGAGCTGCTCGAGCCGCTCTACCTTCGACGCATGGAGTGGGACAAGGTCACGCGCATCCTCGAAGCCCGGCTCGACGGCGAGGATGATCCAACGCAGCGAATGGAGCTCCTTCGCCATCTCGGAGACGTGCAGGAGTCGCATCTCGAAGACCTCGACGGCGCGCTCGAAACCTACGGCCGGCTGTTCGCCGAGGAGCCCCATGACCATCAGAGCCAGGAGACGCTGACGCGGCTCGCGCGTTCGCTTGGTC
>JBATLA010000153.1:0-1671 GCA_049669945.1 Polyangiales bacterium
GGACAACTCGGCAACGAAGGTCATGCGCGCTCGCCTCTTCGGTTTGGAGCAAGGCAAGGCGGACGAAGCCATCGAGCTCGCCGACGAGGTTCTTGCGAGCGACGATGCAGCGATCGTCCACAAGGCCTGGGCCAATCTCATCCAAGGCGTGCTTGCGTACCGCAAGGGCGCAATTGGTGCGGCGTATCAGAGCGCGCGCGCGGCCGCCGAGCCCGAGCTACGAGTAGACGAGCCCTTGTTGGTTGGGACAGCGCAGCTGCTACTCGCGCTTGGCCGCACAGGCGAAGCGAAGGAGCTCTTGAAGCGGTTGACGAGCGGCCCGTCGGCCGATCTATCGACGCGCGCCCACGTCATCGCCTGGTGGTACGCGCAAACCGGCGACATGCGGGCGGGCCTCGCAACGCTCAGCGGTGCTGGTTTTGGCCCCGACAAAGAGGCGAAACCCGCATTCCGCGCCCTCGTACTCGCCGAGCTCCTACGTGACTCCGAGCGCGGCGGCGAGCGAGATCGGGCGATGTCGCTCTACCGAGAGACGACGAGTGATCGGCAATGGGGCGTCGCGGCGTCGAACGCCTTGGCTCGGGCCTTGCTCGAAGACGGAGCCACCGAAGAGGCGCTCCAAGTCCTCCGCGCCGGGCTCGAGGCGAACCCGAATCACCTCGCGCTCGTCGATACGGCCGCGCAGGCCTACATCGAGGTGGGTCATCTCGCCAAGGCCCATGAGATCACCACCTCGGCCCTCGCCGCATTCGCAAGCGAAGGTTGGGCGTACGGCAGTCATGCCCGCGTGCTGCTTGCCAGGGGTGCGTCGGCGGATGCATTGGCGGCTCTCGATCGCGCGGTCGAGCTCAGCCCCGATGACGCCCGCCTTTTCGCGCTTCGAGGCGATGCCGCGCGCGGCGTCCAGTCGAACGACCAAGCCAAAGCCAGCTACGAGAAGGCGTTGCAGCTCGACCCAAGCGAGGCTCGGGCACTGTCGGGTTTCGTCGCACTGCTGATCGACGTCGGGGACTTCCCGCGTGCCGCCGAGATCATCAAGCTGATGGACGAGGCCCGCGTTCGTGACCTCCGCGCCGACGAGCAGCGCGTTCGATATTTGGTTCGCACCGGCGCCGGCCAGAGCGGTATGACGACGATGCGCAACTCCGTCGGTCGTCATAGCAAGAACGTTGGGCTGCGACTCGCCGGCGCACGCGTCTGCTTGCAGGCCGAGGACTACAGCCGCGCGGCGACCTATTTTCAACAAGCGAAGCGGAACGGCGCCAATGTGCGCCTTGCTGAAACAGGGCTGGCGCTCGCGCAGGTCTACGGTCGAAGGAAGCTCGGCGCGGAGAACAGCCTCGAGCGCGCGCTCGCTGCGGTCGACGAAGCGGGCAACGAGCTCGAGGCGAGTCCGGAGGTTCAAGTCTGGGAGCTGATCGTGAAGGCGCGATTCGCCCTCGCCGACGAGAAGCGGGGCCTCGCCGTTCGCTACGCAAAACAAGCCGCGGCGATCTCCCCCGGCGACGCCGACCTTCACCTTTTGGAAGCGGACATCGAGGAAGACCGTGAGCGCTCAGCCGAGGAGTCGCTGCGAAAAGCTGCGTCCGCCGCCACCCCGATGCCTGTGGCCAAAGGTCGGCTGTCCGTGCTGCTCGGGCCGACCGAGGAAGGCTGCGCGCTGGCCGCGGC
>JBATLA010000154.1:0-11742 GCA_049669945.1 Polyangiales bacterium
AGATCTACAACACGACCGTGGGCCGCGTGCTCGTCAGCGACGTTCTGCCTCCGGGCATGGAGTTCCCTTCGGTCAACAAGGTGCTCGACAAGAAGTCTCTCTCGTCGCTCATCGATGAGTGCTACCGCGCGAGCCGAAACAAGAACACCGTTCTTCTGGCGGACCGATTGCGGACCATGGGCTTCGAGATGTCGACCCGTGCCGGCATTTCGATCTGCATGGACGACATGATCATTCCGGATTCGAAGAAGGACGTGCTTGGCGCTGCGCAGGAGGACGTCACAACCGTCGTTGAGCAGTACCAGGAAGGTCTGATCACGGACGGGGAGCGCTACAACAAGGTCGTCGACATCTGGGCCGAGGCCTCCGATCAGGTTGCCCGCGACCTCATGGAATCGATTGGCACCGATGAGGTGACCGACCCCGAGACCGGCGAGAAGAGCATTCAGCCGAGTTTCAACTCGATCTTCATGATGGCTGACTCCGGCGCTCGTGGTTCTAACCAGCAGATTCGTCAGCTGGCCGGCATGCGTGGCCTGATGGCCAAGCCGTCCGGTGAGATCATCGAGACGCCCATCACGGCAAACTTCCGTGAAGGTCTGACCGTGTTGCAGTACTTCATCTCGACACACGGCGCTCGAAAGGGTCTGGCCGACACCGCGTTGAAGACAGCCAACTCCGGTTACCTCACTCGTCGTCTCGTCGACGTGGCGCAGGACTGCGTCATCACCGACTACGACTGCGAGACGCTCGACGGCATCTGGGTCAGCAAGCTCGAGGAAGGTGGCGAAGTCGTCACTCCGCTCGGCGAGCGTGTTCTCGGCCGCATCGCGCTCGAGGACATCACGGATCCGGTCACCGGCGAGGCTCTCGTTCAAGCCAACGACGAGATCAACGAGACCCGGGTCGCCCGCGTCGAAGCGGCCGGCATCGAGCGCGTGTTGATTCGCTCCGTGCTCACCTGTCAGAACCGTCGCGGCGTATGCGCGATGTGTTACGGTCGTGACCTCGGTCGCGGCTACGACGTCAACATTGGAGAGGCCGTCGGCATCATCGGCGCACAATCGATCGGTGAGCCGGGCACGCAGCTGACGATGCGTACGTTCCACATCGGTGGCGCGGCCGCACGCGGCAAGATCGAACAGAGCTCGATCGAGACGCGCTCGGGCGGCATCGTGAAGTTCGACAACGTCAAGCTCGTCACCAAGCGTGATGGCACGGTGGTGGTGATGAACCGCCACGGCGCTGTTGCGGTCGTCGACGAGTCGGGCCGTGAGCGCGAGCACTTCAGCCTGACCTACGGCTCGTTCGTCAAGGTCAAGGAAGGTGACAAGGTCGAGCGCGGCGCCCTGCTTGCCGAGTGGGACCCTTACGCCATTCCGATCCTGACCGAGGTCGACGGCACCGTGAAGTACGGCGACGTCGTCGAAGCGGTGACGATGGACGAGAAGCTCGACGAGGTCACTGGCCTTTCGAGGCGCGTCATCATCGAGTCCCGTGACCCGAGCGCGCGTCCGCGCGTATCGGTCAAGGACCCGAACACGGGCGACACCATGAAGACCGGCGCTGGCGAGAACATGGCCCGCTACTTCCTGCCGGTCGGCGCGAACATCATCCCGGCGGACGGCCAAAGCGTCGAAGCCGGCGAGATCATCGCGAAGATCCCGCGCGAAACCACGAAGACCAAGGACATCACCGGCGGTCTTCCACGGGTCGCCGAGCTCTTCGAAGCACGCAAGCCCAAGGACCACGCGATCATCAGCGAGATCGACGGCATCGTTACCTTTGGCAAAGACACCAAGGGCAAGCGCAAGGTCATGATCACGCCAGAGGTCGGTGAGCCGAAGGAGTATCTCATCGCCAAGGGCAAGCACCTCACCGTCAAGGACGGTGACCACGTGCGCGCCGGCGAGCCGCTGATGGATGGTCCCGCGAACCCGCACGACATCCTCAAGGTCAAGGGCGAGAAGGAGCTCGCGGCTTGGTTGGTCGACGAGATCCAGCAGGTGTACCGACTCCAGGGCGTCGCCATCAACGACAAGCACATCGAGGTCATCGTGCGTCAGATGCTTCGACGCGTCCGCATCAAGGAGACGGGCGACACTCGGTTCCTTCCGGACGAGCAGGTCGAAAAGACGGTATTCGAGCGCGAGAACGAGCGGGTGATCGCCAAGGGCGGGCAGCCCGCTGTGGCAGAGCCTCTGTTGCTCGGCATCACGAAGGCGTCGCTTTCGACCGACTCGTTCATCAGCGCGTCCTCCTTCCAGGAGACGACGAAGGTGCTCACCGAAGCGGCTATCAGCGGCAAGGTCGACGAGCTTCGCGGTCTCAAGGAGAACGTGATCATGGGCCGACTACTTCCGGCTGGCACGGGCCTCGGTGCCTACAACAAGATCGACATGACCGTCGACGACGACGCGGTTCAGCCGCTCGCGCCGGCGCCGGTCATCCTCGAGCCAGAGCCCGTCGCGGCCGCGGCTTCGGAAGAATAGGTGCAAGCCCCCAAAAAGGGCTATCTGTTCGAGACTGACGAGCACCGGGCCCTGCGTGAGCAGATCCGGCGCTTCGCCGAAAACGAGATCGCGCCCAACGCACACGCGTGGGAAGAGGCCAACGAGTTTCCTAGGAGCCTCTACCAGTCGGCCGCCAAGGCGGGTTTCTTGGGTATTGGATATCCTGAGGAGCTCGGCGGCAACGGCGGCGATCTGACGCACGTCCTCTGCGCGTCGGAGGAAATGGTGCTCGCCGGGAAGTCGGTCGGCACCCTCGTCGGCTTGGGGAGCCTTGGCATTGCGATCCCTCCCATCGTGAAGTTTGGAACCGAGGAGCACAAAGAGCGCTTCGTGCGGCCGGCGCTCATCGGCGAGAAGATCAGCGCGCTCGGCATTACCGAGCCTGGCGGTGGCAGCGATGTCGCTGCCGTTCGCACCAAGGCAGTGCGCGATGGCGACCACTACATCGTGAATGGATCGAAGACGTTCATCACGTCCGGCTGCCGCGCCGACTTCGTCACGGCGGCGGTCAGAACCGGCGGGGAAGGGCATGGCGGAATCTCGATGCTCGTCATCGAGAGCGACACACCGGGGTTCCATGTCTCCAGCAAGTTGAAGAAGACTGGGTGGTGGGCAAGCGACACCGCCGAGCTCGCTTTCGAGGATTGCCGGGTGCCCGCTGAGAACCTCATCGGCCAGGAAGGCGCCGGCTTCTTGATGATCATGATGAACTTCGTGACGGAGCGGCTCTTCATCGCGGGTCAGTGCGTGGCCATCGCAGAGCTCGCCTATCGAGAGGCCGTGCAATACGCAAAGGAGCGACACGCCTTTGGAAAGAGCCTGACCGGTTTCCAGGTCATCCGTCACAAGCTCGCCGACATGGCGACCCAGATTGCGGCAGCGCGCTCGCTCACCGGCGAGTGCGTGACGCGCTACCTCAACGGTGAACAGACTCCGGCGCTCGCCGCCATGGCCAAGAACACGGCGACCGACGCCTGCTCCGCAGTGTGCGACCAAGCTGTGCAGATCCACGGCGGCTACGGCTACATGCGCGAGTATGTCGTGGAAAGACTCTACCGCGACGCGCGCCTCTACCCCATCGGTGGTGGCACGCGCGAGATCATGAACGAGATCATCGGCAAGGTAGAGGGCTACTGAGCGAACTCGGCTCGACCGCCGAGGAGGATGCCCTGGGTGATGAAGTCGGCCATGAGGGCGGAGAGCTTCTCGATGAATGCCGGGCCGATCTCCGCGCCGTGTGCCGCGGCAACGCGCTGAACGGACTCGGCGACCGTGTCCTCCCCCCGTCGCCAAGCTTCGAGCAGGTCGGCGGCGAGGGGGTTTAGGGTTTGAGACACGGCTCGGTGCTTCGCGTTGCGGGAGATGCAAAGCGTAACCGGCTCATACACGTAACCCTTGCTGGGCGTTGGGGCTTGGTGAACCGCGTGATCGAGGCGAAGGATGGCCAAGCCAGTGGCGACGATGGGTCGGTGTTCGAAAGTGAGCTCGGCGTCTGGGGCAGGGTCCGGCGGCGCGTGCCGAACTGTCCAGCTCGCGATCTCGTAGCGGGCGAGGTCAGCGATCCAGGGCTCCGCGGTGTCGCGCCAGACTGGGATGGCAAAGTCCGCGAGCTCGTTCGCGACGTTGCGGAAGTAGCGGGTCTTCGGCCCCCCGGTGCTGAGCCACGCGTCGATGATCCGGCCGAGTGCGTCTTCTCCAATGGCGGCCTTGGTCCGGGGTAGGGATGCTTCGATGACTCCGATGAGCCTCGTGCGAACGAGGCTTCGGTAGACCAGCCAGCGCTCGCGGGACCCCAGCAACGCGAGGTCAGCTTCGCTCGGCTCTGCGTCGAAACAAATGCGATGCATCGCCTTGGCGGTGTCAGCTAGCATCGGGGCCCTCCGTTGCGTCGCGATAGATCGACCACAGCTCGTCGACCTCCGCGAGCAGCTCGTCGAGTGGTGGGATGTTGTTGTCGCGTTCGAGCAGGACAGGCACTGCGCCGACCTTTCGCAGCGTGTAGTCGAGAAGCCGGTAGACGTCGTCCGGCACCGGCTCGCCGTGCGTGTCGATCCGAAGGCCGTCGTCGCGGACGTAGTGCCCTGCGACGTGGATCTGCACGACTCGCTCCTTCGGGATCTTGTCGATGTAGGCTTTCGGGTCGAAGTCGAAGTTGCGGCTGTTGACGTAGATGTTGTTCACGTCGAGAAGCAGCTTCGCGTCGGCACGCTCGAGCACCTCGACCACGAAGTCTGCCTCTGCAAGACCATCAGTGCCTTGCGGCGCGTAGTAGCTCACGTTCTCGAGCGCGAGTGGCGTGCCGATCGCGTCTCTCGCCTCGACTAGCCGCTGCGAGGCGATCGCGGCCGCTTCGTCCGTGAAGGGCAGCGGCAAAAGGTCATGAAAGAAGCGGTTGTCGACTGCGCCCAAGCACAGGTGCTCGCTGTGCCAAGGGATCTCGAGGTCGGATAGAAAACCGCCAAGCTGCCGAAGATAGCCCTTATCGAAGGGATCCACTGCCCCGAGGCATGTGCTCAGACCATGCGTGATGACGGGCCAATCGCGCCGCGCGAGCTCGAGCATCTCTTGGTAGCGACCGCCGCGATCGAGGTAGTTCTCGGGATGAATCTCCACCCACGACACGGTGCCCGGCCGCCGCTTCATCAGCTCTGCCGCGAGGTCGTAGCGAAGTCCGATCCCGATTCCTGTGACGTCTCGACTCATTGCGCGGTGGAGGAAAGAAAAGAGCCGCGGCGACACGAGCCGCCGCGGCCTTCAAATCATGCTGCCCGATTGCGGGTAGCGCGACCCATGCCTACTTGGCGCCGCCGCAGGAGCCTTCACCGCAAGAGGCTTCGCCCTCTTCCGTGGCGCCGCCGCAGGAACCCTCACCGCAGGAACCTTCGGCCTTGGCCTCGGTCGTCGTCGCAGCAGCTTCGGCGCCGGCCGTCATCTCGGAAGCTTCGGGTCCGTCATCGGACTTGCAGCCTGCGGACATCGTCAGAGCCGCCGTCGCCATTGCGATCATGGTGTGCTTCAGTGCTGAGTTCATGTGTAACTACCCTCTTTCTTGTGAGCATCTGGAGCACAGATTCGGCCCCCGGTGATGCAGCGCGACGACACGGATCCATTCCGTTGCCCCCGCTTCGATCAAACGCACGCTAGCCAAAGCGATCGCTCGTAGCAATGCAAAAGCGAAGCCTGCGTCATGACACCAGATACGCGCCTGGTCCCAAGATGTTTCGCTCGAATTGCGGTGATGTGGCACTGGCGCTCTCCGACCAATACCCCATGGATTGCGAGGTCTTAGATGGCGAGCGGTGTTTGGAGAATCGGCATGTTTCTCTGCCTTTCCCGTCTACGCACTCGTTCCGATCGGCGTCAGCCCGACGACCCGTTTGCGCGGCGCGTCGCGAGATGGTGATGTGCTCGAGACCAAAGGCGAGCGCATTCTTCTGAGCGGCTCCGAGGGGGTCCGGTGCATTGACTATGCAACGCGGTTCGAGCCGTCGTGGCTCCCCTCGAACGGGTCCACGATCATCTCGTCACAATCACACTGGCTTTGGCGTCCGTCACCGTTTCCGGACGACCTCAATGCCTCCGTGCGCTTTGTGCTCCCGTCCGGTGATCATGTCTCGCTTCCTTGGCCTCAGGTCGACGGCGCGTACAGGCCCGATGACAGTGCGTTCTTCGCCGACGGGTATGCGGTGTTTGGCAGGTTCGAGACCGAGCGCTTCTCGAGCGGGACGACCCGCATGGAGGTCGCGCTGCTCGGCCCACGGCCTCCAGACGATATCGTACGACCCTGGCTCGAACGCGCCGTGCGAGTCGCGTCGTCCGTTGGCCCATTTCCGAGATCGCGCATTCACTTCGTCGTTGCTCCGGCCGACGTGCCTCGTGGCGACGTGGCCTTCGGAATGCTCCGCCGGGGAGGTGGCGCATCCATTCTGCTCGTGCCTTCCACGAATGCGTCCAGCGCGGCGCTCGACGGCGATCGGGTCGCCGTGCACGAGCTCTCCCACTTGTGGCTTCCCCCGCTCGCACCGCAGGATCGATGGCTCTCCGAGGGAATCGCGACCTATCTGCAGGAGATCCTACGCGCTCGTTGCGGCCTGCAAACCGGATCCCGCGCGTGGGGCCGGCTCTTCGAGGGATTCGAGCGTGGCGGCCGTTCGGGAACGGGGAGATCATTGGCTCTCGAGGCGCGAGACATGGATCGAACTCGGGCGTACCACCGCGTGTATTGGGCGGGTGCCGCCTTCGCGCTCGAGGCCGACCTGCGACTTCGAGAAGACGGCGGCCGAGGTGACACCTTGCTTGCGGCCCTTCGACGCGCCGGTCCTACCTGGGCTCGCGACGTTCACCCCGTGGGGCGCTCGGCGTTCCTACGCGCGCTCGACCCATCCGGTTCACTCGAAGCGCTTGGGGAGGCTTACCTCGCAAGGTCTGCGTTTCCGGATACCGATCGGCTCCTTTCTCCCGCGCATCGCGCGCGCCGCGACGACATCACCAAGCGCGATGAAGATGCCTGCGGGATCAGCGCCGAAGCATTTCGATGATGCGACTCGAAGTGCTTGGCCGCCGCTTGTCGATCACGAACGACGCCGCCGTGCGCTTAGCCGCCGGAGCAAGCAGCGCTTTGTTCGACGAATAGAGCGTTGCGAGCGAATCACCGGCTTGCACAGGGTCACCCAGGCGAACGTGTAAGCGGATCCCAGCTCCGTGGTCTACCGCTTCGTCGGCACGAGAACGTCCGGCGCCGAGCCCCATCGAAGCGTACCCAACCTCCAGCGGATCGATCCCAGCGACAAACCCATCGTTCGCTGCCCTGACTGTCCTCTGATGCCGCACGAGCATCAGGCGATCCGGCTCGTCGACGACCCTCGGGTCGCCACCCTGGGCCTGTACGATTTCCTTCATCTTGCGGCATGCGCTTCCGTCTCGAACCGACTGCGTCAGCATCCGTTCGGCCCGCGCCCTCGATCTGACGATCCCCCCAGCTTGCAGCATTTCTGCCCCGAGCGCGTAGGTCAGCTCCCGCAGGTCCTGTGGCCCCTCGCCGTGCAGGACCTCGAGCGCTTCTGCCGTCTCGAGCGCGTTGCCCACCGTCAGCCCGATTGGAGCGTTCATGTCGGTCAGTATCGCCGACACGCGCTTGCCCGCGAGGCGACCCACCCGTACCAGGGAACGTGCCAGCGCTCTCGCGTCCGCTTTCGTCTTCATGAACGCCCCTCGGCCTACCTTGACGTCGAGTACCAAGGCGTCGATCCCTAAAGCGAGCTTCTTGGACAGGATGCTCGACGTGATTAGCGGGATCGATTCGACGGTTCCCGTCACGTCTCGGAGGGCGTAAAGGCGCTTGTCCGCCGGTGCGAGCGCATCGGTCTGTCCGATGAGCGCGCAGCCGACTTTCCCCACCTGCCTGCGAAACTCCGCAATCGAGAGATCGACGCGGAAACCCGGAATCGCTTCGAGCTTGTCGAGCGTCCCCCCCGTGTGGCCGAGCCCGCGGCCGCACATCATCGGGACGGTGACCCCGCAAGCAACCACCATCGGCGCGAGACAGATGGTGAGCTTGTCGCCCACGCCACCGGTCGAGTGCTTGTCGACCTTGGGCGCGGCCAATCGGCTCAGGTCGATCACGTCTCCGCTGTCCCGCATCGCGAGCGTCATCGCGACGGTCTCATCGAAGCTCATGCCACGGAGGAACACTGCCATCGCGAACGCGCTCATCTGGTAGTCGGCAACCGAGCCATCCACGAATCCGTCGATCAGCCTCCCCAGCTCGTGCTCGGTAAGCGCATGGCCGTCGCGCTTCTTCGCGATCAGCTCGGGCACGGCGAGGGGCTCTCTGCTTTTCGGGCTCATCGCTTGCGAGTTTGACGGCTTCGCTTCCGGGGCTCGTTGCCCCTTGGCTTCTGGCTGCGCGGGCGCCGCGAAGACGCCTGTCGCTTGTTGTCAGAGTCCCGCCCCCCGCGGCGTGCCTGCGTCGGCGCTTCGGCGACTTGATGGTCGAGCAGGGAGCCGACCACGTCTCGTGTCTGCACGTTGACGTCTTCGATTCTCACGCTCACCGGATCATTCATGGTGAAGATCTTCGAGGTGCGCGCGCCAATCAGACGAATCCCGAGGTCATCCGGCTCAAAGGTGTCGTCGAGCTGCTCAAACGGCAACAACACGCTGACGAAGGGGTCCTCGATCTGGATGTAGATGCCGAACGGCGCGAAGCCCGCGATACGGCCATCAAACTCGTCTCCAACGTGATCTTGCATGTAGATCGCCCGATATACGTCGACGACGTCGCGTTCGACCAGCATGGCGCGTCGCTCGGCTTCGCTCGCCTTTGCCGCGAAGCGCTGGAGCCGTGGTCGAAGTGAAGCCGAATCGAGACTTTCGTTTCGAATCATGCTCCGAATGATTCGATGTACGAGCAAGTCCGGGTAACGGCGAATGGGTGACGTGAAGTGGAGGTAGTCCTTGGCGGCGAGCGCGAAGTGACCCTCCGTGGAATCGGTGTCGTAGACGGCCTGCTGCATCGCGCGGAGCAAGAGATAGCGGAGCAGCGGCGCCTCGTTGGTCCCTTCGATTCGACGCAGGAAGCGGCTGAGTTGCTTGGGAGTTCCCGCCGACTCCTCATCGAGCTCGTAACCAAAGGACTTCGCCACCTGGCAGAACATCGAGATCCGCTCGCTGTCCGGCTTGCCGTGGTTTCGGAAGACGCCTGGTGCTGCGTGTCGCTTGATGTGAGCGGCCACCGTCTCGTTGGTGACCAGCATCATATCTTCGACGATGCGATAGGCTTGCCGAATGCCGGGGTCTTTGCGCGATTGCACGATCGCTTCGGGCTCGCCGTGGTCATCCAACACGACCTTGCCTTCGGGCAAATCGAAATCGAGCGCGCCGCGTTTGAGTCGCCGCTCCCGAAGCCGCTTGGAGAGGTCGAGCAACACCTCGAGCGACGCGACCCGCTTTTCCGCAGCGGGTTGATGCGGGCCTTCCTGGGTAAGCCCGAGCGCTCTCGCGACACCATCGTACGATAGCTTCCCGTGCGAGCGCATGATCGCCTCGAAGATGCGGTGCGAGGTCACGAGCCCCTTGTCGTCGATGTGCATCTCGACCGCCATGCACAGCCGATCGCGATTCGGAAGGAGCGACGCGAGATTGGTGGAAAGCTCAGGCGGCAGCATCGGGATCGCGCGATCGGGTAGATAGACGCTGTTACCGCGGCTCACCGCTTCCCGATCCATCGCGCTCCCCTCGGTGACGTAGTGCGACACGTCGGCGATGGCGACGATGAGCTTGAAACCATTGCGCTCGCGCTTCACCCAGATGGCGTCGTCATGATCCCTGGCGGTTTCCGGGTCGATCGTGACCAAGTCGAGGTCGCGCAGGTCCTCTCGCCGCTTCGCGACGTTCTTGTCGACCCTAGGCGGGAGCGCGGCTGCCTCGTGCTCCACCTCGTCGGGGAACGTCTCGCGGATACCCTCACGGATCTTGATCTTCTCGACCTCGATGCGCGCGACGCCCTGGGTGCCGAGAACGTCGACGATTCGAACTTCCGCGCGGTCCTCGCTCCGCTGAGGAAAGCCGACGATTTCGGCAAGGGTGACGCCACCCTTCTTCGCAGCTTTGGGAACGTCCCCGACCACGCGCATCGGAGAACGCAAGCGGATGTCGTCGGGTTCGAAGATCATTCCGCGGCCTCGCGGGTGGAGTGTCCCCGTCACCTCTTTGGGCCGGCGCTCGGCGATCCCGACCACGTGGCCCTCACGGCCCTTGGGCGAAGGGCGAGCTCGGATCTGCACTGTGTCACCGTGCAGCGCAGGGCCAACGGCGTCCGGTGGGATGAAGACGTCGGGGCTGCCATCGTAGACGTTGACGAAGCCGTAGCCCTGGCGAGTCATGGTGAGTCGCCCCTCGATTGCCGGAGTCGCAGCGGTTGCGTGCTCGAGCCGTTCTTGCGCCTTGCGCCCTCGGCCCCGCGTGGTCTTGCTCTTCTCGCGACCGCGCTTCTCTTTTTTGGCTCCCTGCAGAGCGCGGAATCTCAACCCGGGCGTTTCGCCGACCAGGTTCTCCTCCGCCAGCAACAAGAGTCGCCTTATGACCTCGTCCTTCGCGCTTCGCGGAAGCTTGAGGCGTCCGCAGAGCTCGCCGACGTGCATGGCGCGTGGCGCTTGCGTCCGCAGAACTTCCAGGATCTCTTCTTGATTTGGGAAGTTGTCTTTCATCGTGTCCTATCGGAGGGCGTGAACCCCACCGTCATCTGAGCCGAAATAGAGTGTCCCATCGGCTCCAATCTCCACCGTCGAATCGACGTCTTGACCGACGTTGTGCCGCCAAAGCACGGTGCCGTTCGGGTCGATGCAGTAGAGGAAGTTGTCTTGTGAGCCCACGTAGATGCGACCATCCGCATCGATACGAGCAGAGGCTCTCACTCGGCCTCCTGTGGCGACCTTCCAGCGAAGCGCGCCGTTGGGAGTGATGGCATACACATGCCGATCGTACGAGCCGACGACGATTGTTCCGTCCCGCGCGATGGCCGGGGTGGCGCGAACCTCATCGCCGGTCTCAAAGCGCCACTTCACTCTACCCGATTCGTCGAGCTGAACGACCTGCCCGCGGCCTGTGCCCGCGTAGATTTTGCCATCGTCGTCCACCGAGGCGGCACCCTCGATGGCGCCTCCGAGGGGAACTTCCCAAGCCACCGTTCCATCGGGCCGAAGGGCGATGAGCGTGCCCTCCGTCGTCCCGATGATGATGAGGCGAGCGGGATGGATGACCGGGGCAGTCCGCACGTGTCCGGCGGTCGGCCTGTGCCAGTGGAGTCGACCGAGGAGGTCCACGGCATACGCCCCGTTGGCCACGATGTAGACCATCCCGTCCGAGCCCAAGGTGGCAGATGCATCGACGACGTCTCGTACAGGAAGTTTCCAACGGGGCTCTCCCTGGAGCGACAGGGAGACGAGCTCTTGTTGATGGGTGCCGAAGATGACCGACGTTCCCGCGATCAGCGCGCTTGGATAGATCTTCTGGCCGGCCGAGTAGCGCCACTTCAGCGAGCCGTCTGGGTTGAGGGCGACGAACTGCCCGTCGAGCGAGCCGACATAGATAGTGCCGTCGTGCCCGACGATGGGGGAGGCGAAAACGCGCGCGCCCGTTTGGTAGCGCCACACGGGAGTGGGCAGAGTTGACGGCCCTCGATTCTCGCTGCGGCCGGTGTGCGCGGCATCGCCCATGAAGCCGTTGGCGC
>JBATLA010000155.1:0-4683 GCA_049669945.1 Polyangiales bacterium
CGCGGCGCTGCACGCTTGACGAAACAGATGCTCGGTCGCGAGCTGATCAACCTCGAGCTTCACGGATTCGATGTGGCGGACCTCCAGGAAGACGGCCTCCACGCGCTCGCACCGCACCGCGCCGACCTCAGGAGGCGGGCAAGTGAGAAGCTCCTCGCGCTCGGTGCGGCTGTCCGTGTGATGCGCGAGGCGGGGTACGAGCTCGTGACTCTGAATGAGGCGGCGCGCCGACTCAGCTCGACATCCACCCCGTAGACTTGCGGTCTTGCACGGCGCGAACGGCGAGCTCGTCGGCGTGTTCGTTGAGTGTCACGCCTTCGTGCCCGCGGACGTGAAAGAGCAGAGTGTCAGAGTGCCGCGATAGCGCCTCACGCACCTGGGCGACGAGCTCTTTGTTGGCCTTGGCCTTCCATCCCTGCGTCAGCACGCCGATCGAGTATTGCGAGTCGGTGTAGAGCCGCAGAGGCCGTCCGAGCTCGTGCGCGAGCTCGACCGCGCGAAGCACGGCGGTGAGCTCGGCGATGTTGTTGGTTGCATCGCCGATGAACTCACTGAGCTCTCGCTGTTGGTCGTCCCAACGGGCCACCACCCCGAGCCCCGCCGGGCCAGGGTTCCCGCTACACGCGCCATCGGCGTAGGCGAGCACCTCGTCGGCTTCGGGTTTTTCCGGCGCCGGGCCGCTCGGAGCCTTCTTCTTCTTTGGCTTGGAGGTCTTCTGGACCACCTCCCCCGGGCCGCAATACGAGTCGGGCTCGATCGAAACGTTTCCGGCTGGCCGCAGGTTCGACGCGGCAGCGAAATACGCGCGCCCATCGTTCGGCTTATAGCGCACCTCGACCCGGCCTCCGTTCGAGACGAGCTCACCACTCTCGTCGCATCGCGCAAGAACTTCTGCGTTGCGAAGCCGCATTCGGCGCCATGACATGGGGCACGCGTTAGCACGAGGGCTTGCTCCGTGAAAAGAACTTCCTACCCTCGATCGATGTCTCGTTCTGTGAAGGTCGCGGTCTTGGTCGCCATCGCGATGACGGTCGTGATCTATGCGGCGCTCCTGAAGGGTCGAACCGCGCGCGCGACCCGGGCCCTGCGGGTGCTGCCGAGCACAGCGCGAGCTGTCCTTCGGATCGATCCCGCAGCCCTTCGGCGCTCTACCGCAGCGCGAGCGATGCTCGATGCCTTCATCGGCGAGGCAGAGCTCAGCGAAATCGAGGCGACCTGCGGGCTCGACCCAGTCACTGACCTCGCAGAGGTCACGATTTGGGTGCGCGGCTCCGAGCGGCAACCGTTCGAATCGTTCGGGCTCATGCTGACTGGCGCGCAAGTCGACGCCGCCCAGATCGCGGAATGCTACGAGCAGCTCGTCGACGCCCGGGGGGGCTCGGTGACGCGCCTCGAAGCGCCCACGGGCCCCTTTCTCGCAAGCGATGACCGCAGCAGCGCGATCGCGTTCGTGGACAATCGAACCGTCATCACAGGCTCCGTCCGAACCGTCGCGGAGGCCATCGCGGCGGAGCGCGGCTTGCTCCCCACGCTCGTCGAGCGCGTAGCGGTGGCGTCGCTGTGGCCGACGGTGAGCACTGGCGCGGTCATTGCGGCCGCGGTCGACCCACCTCCACATTGGAAAGCCGCCCTCGAACGCATCACCACGTTTGGGGCGGACGCATCCGCCCTTCACGGCGTCGACGCCATCGGACTGACCATCAGGCCGGGTCGATCTCACGCAGCCGAAATCCATCTCGACACGACAACCCGGGAGCTCGCCGCTCAGAGCGCCGAGCTGATTCGCACGCTGGCCACGGTCCCAGGAGATGCCGCGGAGCCGCCCTGGGATGCCGTGCTGCGCTCGGCGGAAGTCACGGTCGAGGGGCGCCACCTCACCGTCCATGTCGACCTGGCTAGTCTGACCCCTCGGCGCTAGAGCCGCCGCCATCCTCGGCGCCGGTGTAGAAGCCCGACCGCCGATAGCGAGCTCCCAGACGCTGGAACAAGATTTTCATGACCGCTGCGGCAGGGACGGCGAGCAGAACGCCCGTGAATCCGAGAAGCTCGGCACCGACCAACAACGCCAACAAGACGGCAATCGCGGAGATGCCGACGGTGTCGCCCATGATCTTCGGCGTGATGACGAAGCTTTCGAGCCCTTGGATCGTGGCGTGCACGCCGAGGACCCAAAAGACTTGGGTCCAGCCCTGCCAATCGAGCATGGTCATCAGGAGCGCGAGCCCAAGCGCCGTGAAGCTGCCGAGGTAGGGGATGAACGCGAGGACGCCGGCCAGAATGCCGATCGGCAGCGCAAGAGGCACCCCAACCAGTCCGTACCCCGCCGCGTAGAGGACGCCGAGGATCACCATGACGGTGAACTGGCCTCGGAAGAACTGCCCGAGCACCGCGTCGATTTCTCCAAAGAACCCAGCCGCGTCTTTTTGGTGGCGTGGTGGAATCAGCTCGCCTGTTCCGGCGATCAATCGATCGAAATCGTAGAGAAGATAGAAGGCGAACACCGGAATCATCACCGAGGCAACGATGCCGGCGACCGCGGACGCAGTACCGCCGAGGAAAGACTTCAGCGCAGCCGTGAACGGCGCGTAGCCCTTGGCGACGACCGACTGAACGTCGAGGTGGAGATCCTCGAACGCTTGCCTCACCGAAGTTGGAATCGCGATGCCGTACTCCGCGAGAGCCGGTTCCCACTCGGCTCGGCTGCGGGCGACTAGATCCGGCAAACGCTTGAGGAAACTGGCGATCTCTTCGTAGACCATCGGCACGATGACGAGGATGCCAACCGCGGTGATCACGAAGAAGCCGGCGAGGATCACCGCGATTCCAACGGCACGCCCGTACGAGCGGCCTCGGAGCAACCGGCTCTCTTCGATGCGGTCGACGAGCGGGTCGAGCATGTAGGCGATGAGAAACGAAAAGAATACCGGCGCAAGCACGCCGCGCAGGGTGAACAGCAACCAGGCCCCAGCAAATGCGAGTCCCAACCAAAGAACCCACCTCGGGAGCTTGTCGCGTTCAGACATGGGAGCCTTCTAGCACGAGCGTCATGCCTGTCTCCTGAAGCAGTCCTGCGCGATGCCGAGCTTGCGCCGCGGAAGCTCGGTCGCGCGGATGAAGCGCGTCGTAACCGGGTCGTGGTATCCGCTAGCCAGCTGGAGCTCGGGGTCGCCTCGCCGATAGAACTCGCCGATGCGTCGCATGCAGATCTCACGCACATACTTCCCAACGATTGACGCGAGCGCGACGGGCAGGTGTCGCGCGTCGGCGTCCACCTCGAAGCGAAGCTCCCCGACGCCTTCAACGGCGTAGCGGCGCTGCCCCTTGCGAGCTTTGAGCTGCTGCACACGATCGGCGTCGAAGCGTCCGAAGCGGGAGGCGTAGTCCCGGATGCCCCCGACCATACCGCACACGGCCAAGAGTGGCGCGCCGTGGTGACGATGGACGCTGTCGATCAGATCTTCGAAGAGTTCGAGGTCGACCGCGAGCTTGTTCTGACCCGAGACCGATTTCGCGTTCAGCACGCCCGCACACGCGATGCGACTCTGCACGTCGACGATGCGCAGTCGCGAACGGCCGACGAGGCGCTCGAGCAAGTCGCGACCGAACGCTTCGTCACCACCAAAGGTCGGGAGCTCGAGGTCGATGCCCCAGCACTGCTCGGCCGTGGACGCGTTGGGGCAGCACGACTTCAATCGAGGCTGCACTTCGGGAAAGACCCGATGGAGAAGCCGGTCGGCGGATCGGGGAGCGCACGCGTCGCCCTCGGCGAGGAGCGCCAGGGCGACCGACTCGGTGAACCCCATTCGGCCGAAACCGCCGGTCTCCTTGCTGTCGGTGAGGCCAAGGCGGAGGCCCCGTTCACAGAGCGCAGAGCGTGCATAGCGAGGGGTTTCCAGGGTCAGCGAGGTGGCCACCAAAGGGCCCAGCCGCGGCCCCAGCCCGTTCTCGTCCACCCCCATCACCAGCATCCCCGCGATGTATCATGGGGGCCGGGCAACACACCAACCCAGTCGGTTTGGCCGCCTGTCGAAATCACGGTAATATTATGGTGCTGTGGTATCTAAGCGACAGGCCACCTCCGAAGGCGAGGAACGAATGGACGCGGAAACCCCGATCGGCCGAATGGTGAGAGAGGCGATCGAGACGGTCGCCACGCCGGACGTGCGGGTTCAGATCCTGCACCGCGCGCTGCACATGGCGCGAGAGCACGAGATCCCGCAGGCCGGCGCAAGCCTTCACCAGTTCGTCGACAAACACCTTCGAACCGCGATGGCCTTCTACCTCGGGAACGAGGCCACCGATGCGGTCATGCAGAACCTCGAGCCGATGGTGAGCTACGCGGAGAAAGCGAGCTCGAACCCACCACACAAGACAGTTCGGCCCGACACGACCCGGAGACTTGGCCGCGAGCGGCAGCAGTCGGGCGTCAATCGTCGCGAACTGGATCCATCGATGCTCGACACCTCGAAGTATCCCACCGTGCAGCCGACTGGATCGGCGCTGCCAATGGTATTCGTGGCGACGAGCAGTCGCGCCCGCTGTGACGAGATCGCAGAACACGTCGGCGCTGCGGCGGCGGTTCAACAGATCGAGGATGTGGTTGCGTTCTTGGACAACCTCAAGGCGACCGCATCGTTGAGTCCGTTGGTCGTGATCGATTGCGTCGAAGCGTCGGTTCAACCA
>JBATLA010000156.1:0-9876 GCA_049669945.1 Polyangiales bacterium
GCTCGTGCGGAAGCGCCTGCACCGCGCTCTCGATTCGGCCCTTCATCATCCGGCCGGCCGCAAGGGCCTCCGTCGACGGACCCGGGTTCGGGGCCTTCTCGGCCCAGGTTTGCGCCGACCCCGGCGCCTGCTGGTCGAGGGAGGCATGGCGCCGGAACTTCATCTTGCGCTGGTGATCGATGCAGAGATTTCTCGCGATCGTGTACAGCCAGGTCGAGAACTTGGCGTCTCCACGGAAATCGTCGCAGCGGTCGATCACCTTCATCCACACGTCTTGGTAGATCTCTTCGGCCCGTCCGCGATCGCGCACGGAGCGCAGCACCACGTTGAATAGCGGGCCGCGGTACCGCCCCATCAGCGTCTCGAACGCCGACGCGTCCCCATCGCGGTAGGCTGAAAGCAGCAACTCGTCCGACGGATCGCCCAAAAACCCCCACCTTTGTCGCGTTCTTCAACCGTCGGATCCGCACAGATCGATCGACGGCCGAGAGCCGCAGAGGATCTACCCGATCGGGGCCCCGCAAGTGAAGGACAATTCAGCGCTTCTCCGCAGACGGCCATACCCTAGCTGGCGCGCGGTGCAGATTGACCCGCCCGATGGCGCTGCGGTATAAGCCCGGGGACCGCCTGGGGGCAATTTCGCTCTAGATGGTGGTCACTTAGAGGGGAATCGCGATGCGCAGGACAGTTGCGCTCTCAGTCGTGGCGGCGTGCATTTGGGCAGCGGGGGCCATCACGGCGACCCGTGGCCAAGCTCAGGAGCCGTCGGAATCACCAACCGAGACTGCCGAGCCCAAACCGGCGGCGCCGGCCGAGTCCATCGACGCGAGCACCTATGCGGTGCGACTCCGCGACCTGGAGCAGCGCATCAACGAGCTCAAGGAGCAGATCTTTCGCTCGAAGGCGAGGCTCTCGTTGCTTGCCGAAACCGTGCTCGAGGGCGTCGTCGGCGGCGGTCAAGCCGTGATCATCCACGAGAACCGCATGTCGCAATCGTACAAGCTGGTGCGGGTCGTATACGCGCTCGACGGCGCACCGATCTTCACGAAGGCCGACGAGGAGGGGTCCCTCGGCGATCAGAAAGAGTTCGAGGTCTACAACGGGAGCATCGTGCCCGGTGAGCACACGATCACCGTCAACCTCGAGTACCGCGGGCACGGCTACGGCGTGTTCGCGTACCTAAAGGGCTACCGTTTCAAAGTCCGCTCCACCTATACCTTCGCGGTACCGGAGGGGCGCGTGTCCACCATGCACGTGGTCGGGTACGAAAAGGGCGGACCGACGACGCCACTCGAAGAGCGTCCTGCGGTTCGATACATCGAACGCGTCGAGCGACAAACTCGACCCGATGCCAGCGGTGAGGGCAGCCAGTAATGCATCCTCGTGGGGCGACTACATCGCCGCCCACACCGACACTTGGCAGGGGGCGAGCGAACGAGGCCTGGTTGGGTTTGATCCTGGCCGGGATCCTCGCGTTCCCGGTCCCTCGTGCCGCCGCGCAGGATCTAACCCAAGCAAATCGAGAGCTGTCGGACCTCGAATCCGACGCCCCGCGATTCATGTCGCGGCCGGTGCGGGCGAACGACATGAAGAGCGACACGTTCGTCGAAGAACGACTGACGGACGGCGAGCTCTACCTGCGCCTCGACGACTATCTTCGCGCCGCCATCTTGTTCACCGACATCGTCGAACACCATCCCACGCACCGCGCCTATCCCGAGGCGTTGTTCCTGTTGGGCGAATCGCTGTTCCTAGCCGGCGACTACCTCGGGGCGCGCAAACGGTACGCATTGGTCATCGATCGGAGCAGTGACCCCGCCTTTGCCCCGTACCTTCAGATGTCGCTCAGCCGCCTGATCGAAATCGCGATCTACACGCGGGACTTCGACGACATCGACTCCTACTTCGCCCGACTCGAGGCGCTACCGTCCGAGTCGCTCTCAGTGACGACGTCCTATTTCCGTGCGAAATATCTGTACAACCGGGCCGTCCCGGTGGACGACGTCCTCAACGCGCCGCCGACCGCTGCAATCCGGGGCCTAGACCAAGCTCGCCTCGAGAAGGCTCGCAGAGGGTTCATTGCCATTCCGAGCGGCACCGAGTTTTCGCTTCGGTCGAAGTACTTCGTCGGGGTCATCCACACCCTGCGCGCCGAGTATCTGGACGCCATTGCGGCGTTCCACGGCGTCCTCGGGCACGAGCCGACCAACGACCAAGAGAAGAAGGTCCTCGAGCTGACGTATCTCGCACTCGGACGCCTCTACTATGAGACCGAGCAACTCGAGCAGGCGGTGGAGGCGTACCGCGCGGTCGAACAGACGTCGCCGCAGTTCGACCATGCGCTCTACGAGCTCGCATGGACGTACATCCGAATGGGGGACGCCGTCCAGGCGGAGCGCGCGCTCGAGGTGCTGTCGGTCGCCGCGCCGGACAGCCCGCTGAACGCAGACGGCAAGATCCTTCGAGGGGACCTCCTTGCGCGCGTGGGGCGCTACGACGAAGCCGAGGTCGTGTTTGACGAAGTGCGGACCCTCTTCGGACCGATCCGCGACGAGCTCGAACAGCAGCGGCGGGAGCATGACGATCTTCACGCGTATTTTCGCGGTGTTGTCCGCGAAAATTTGGACAACTTCGACATGGACGACTTCCTGCCCGAGTCGGCGCAACGCTGGGTGGCACTCGAAAGGGACCACGAGCGTGCCCTCGGCGTCTTGGCCGACCTCAGTGAGGCCAAGCAACTCGTTCGCGAGACCGACGAGCTCGCCCAGCGGATCACGGCGGTGCTGAGTGCCCCGAATGGCGTCAGTGTGTTCTCGGACCTACGCCGTCAACGAGAACGAGCGACCGGCCTTCGGAACCGGGCCGCGCGCGCGCGAGGCTCCTTCATCGAGAGTGAAGCCAGCGCCGTTGGCGCCAAGCGGAGCGGCGTCGAGGGGGCTCGGGCGCGACGGCGACAGCTTCAAGCCACAGTGCTCGAGATGCCCGTGGACACGGAGGGCTTCATCGAGCGCGACCTCGGGACGCTCGAGGAGTATCGCGCTGCGGAGCGCGACCTCCAGGAGCTGCGCGTCGAGATCCTCGGCCTCGAAGCACGCATCGTGGCGTCTCAGCACGGGCTGCGCGCCGTCGATCCCGAGAAGGTCGACCCCGAGGCGCTGCGCGCGGAGCTCTCCAAGCACGAGGCCGAAGCGAAGGCGTACGAAGAGCAGCTGACGTGGATTCGCCGTAGACTCGAAGTCGGACGACTTCATGTTGGGGTGGGTGACAAGCGGTACCAGGCCGACGACGCAAAGCGCGACGCATTCATCGATGCGGTGAAACGCGAAAGGCAACTCGCAGGCTCCGGAGGCTCGAGCTTCGACGCCGGATACCGCCGCATCGCATCGCTCGAAACGCAGCTCGACCAGCGCGACGCCGAGATTGCCGACGTGGTGCAACGACGCATCGCTGAAATGCTGAGCGTGGTCGACGAGGAAACCGCCAATCTCGCTCGGTACCGGGTCACGCTGCGATCGCTCGAAGGGGAAACCGTCGACGTCGTTGGAGCGATCACGTATCTCAATTTCAACCGCATTCACGAGCGCTTCTACGAGCTGGTGTTGCGAGCGGACCTCGGCAAGGTGGACGTGTCTTGGGCGCGGAGGGAAGACCATCGACTTCGCATCGACTCGCTCACCCGCGAGCGTGCGCGCGAGCTCCAGGCACTCGACGATGAATTCCGGGACGTGATGGACGAACAACAAGGTGGAGGCGAGCCGTGAGACGACAGCACCTGCCCGTCTCATGGCTGTTCGTCGGTGCCTTTCTAGGGGCGTTGGGAGCGTCGACTGCTTCAGCGCAGATTACCGAGACCAATACCGAAGAGGACGCCGTCCCATGGGATGGCGCGACCGACGTCACGCTGCCACCGTTCCTTCAAGACACCGAGAAACGCGTGGTCGACGATCGGCCGGGTCCAACGCAGGCGCAGCTCGAAGCCCTCAGGCAACTAGAGGAGGAGGTTGCGCGGTTCAGCGAGACCGGGGAAACGTTCCGTTCGACGGTGACGTCGCTCGTTCGCCGCGAGTATCTGCAACAGCGGCGCGAGCGGGACCGGTGGTACGGCGAGCGACTCGAAACGGAGGAGAGGGCATTCAACGAAGCTCGTGAAGAGTCGATCCGCGTCTTCGAGGAGTTCATCGGGCGTTACCCGAACCACCCGAAGTACACGCCCGACGCGATGTTCCGCCTCGGCGAGCTCTACTTCGAGCGGAGCGCGATGGATTTTCAGAAGCTCTACGACGACGCGCAGGCGGCGCGGGAAGCGGGTGACCTCACCGCCGAGGACAGTCTCCCCACCTCGCCGGATTTCACGCCGACCGTCACGCTCTACAAAGCACTCGCCAAGCGCTTCCCGCACTACGAGCGCTCCGACGGCGTCTACTACCTCATCGGCTACACACTCAACGAAATGGGGAGACCCGAAGAGGCCGTGGCGGCGTGGCTCGCATTGGTCTGCAGCAACAAGTACGTGTACGATCCGTCGTGGCGGCCGCCTCCGGCCGGCGCGACCGCGGCGGCAATGTCGAAGTACCCGGCGCTGACGCTCGACGGCAAACCACTCGGCGCTTCGCCCCAGGGCGTGTTCAGCGACCCCTACGCGACGTGCCGTCCCATCTCCCCGCAGGCGCGTTTCGTGAGCGAAACCTGGTTCCGGATCGGCGAATACCACTTCGACGATTTTGGCGGCACCAACGCGCTCGATCTTTCCATTGCGGCGTACAGCCGCATCCTCGAGAACACAGACGATCGCAACTACAACCTCGCGCTCTACAAAGTCGCGTGGGCCTACTACCGAGACAGCCGCTACCCGGAGGCAATTCGGCACTTCGCCATGCTCGTTCAGTGGTCGGACGACACGCAGCGGGAGACCGGCCGAGCCGGCTCCGAGCTACGACCCGAGGCGATCGAGTACCTCGGAATCGCATTCGCCTACGACGATTGGAATGAGAACCAGACGCCCGACCCGACCGAAGGGCGCCCCACAGGCATTGCGCGCGTTCAAGATCCGGGTCTGCTACCCCAGCAGCGGGCCTGGACTCCTGAGGTGTACTTCCAGCTCGGCCAGGTCTACTTCGACGAAGCAAAGTACCCCGAGGCGGTAGCGGCCTGGCGGCTCGCGATTGGCAAGTGGCCGAACCACCACCGTACACCCGAGGTGTTGAACGACATCGCCGTCGCCCACCAAATGCACAACGAGTTCGAGAGCGCAATCGCGACGCGGTCGGAGCTCACGGGGTACGCGCAGGGTAGCGCCTGGTGGAACGCCAACATGGACAGACCGGAGGAGCAGCGGAACGCCGAACAGCTCGCCGAGAACGCGCTCATCGTAACCGCGATCTACCATCATCAGCGCGCGCAGCAGATGCGGCAACAGTGCGTGCAGCAGCGCAACGTGAGGTTGTGCAGTGACGCTCAGGAGGAGTACGCGTTGGCGGCAACCGCGTATCGTGGCTACCTCGAACGCTATCCGAACAACCCGCAGGGTTACGAGCTCCACTACAATCTCGCCGACGCCCTCTACTGGTCCAAGAGCTACGAGCAGTCCGCGACGGAGTATGCCGAAGTTCGCGACTCGAACGTCGACGACACGTACTTGGCGGAGTCCGCGCGGCGTGTGGTCGAATCGCTGAAGCGAATCGCGGACCGAGACGTCGAAGAGGGTCGATTGGTCATCCGCGATGAGCCACCCGCGCCAGCCGGCGACCCACTCACCGTTCGCCCTGTCGCAATGCCGGAAACCGTGCAGCGCCTCGCGCGCGCTCGTGAGATCTACCTCACTCGGGTGAGCCCGTCGCGCGATACGGAGGGCGTTCGCACCGCGTACGACTACAACAACGCGCTCCTTCTCTATTGGTACGGATACTGGCCACAGGCCGAGGCCCGATTCACCCGCATCTATGAGGAGCGCTGCTCGGGCGCCGAGGCGGACGCGACCGGGCAGATCGCCTGGGAGAATCTCCGCGCCATGGCGATGGCCACGGACGACACCGATGAGATCCGGAGGCTCGCGACGGATATCCAGGATAAAGGGTGTACGTTCTCGGCTCGCGCGGACAAGATCGACTGCAGTCGGCCAGCGAACCGGGATAAGCCGATTTGTCGCGCAGGCTCCGACCTGAACGCACTCGTCTACCAAGACGCGTTGGACGTGTACAAGCAGGCCGGTCAGGCGAGCGGGGCGGAACGGACCATGCTCTACGAGCAGTCCGCGACCATGTTGCTCGCCGCGGTCAACACCAACCCGAATGACCGCCAGGCCCCCATCGCGCTCGAGTACGCTGCGCTCGCGCTCGAGGCGACGAACCGATTCGACTCGGCCGCCCAACTCTACCAACGGATCATCGACGAGGTCGGTCCCCGCGAGGCGGAGGACGAGGAGGAGCAGCGAAGCCTGGACGCCATCCTGGCCAACGCACACTTCAAGCTCGCCTACACGGCGAGCCGCAATTTCGACTTCGACCGCGCCGTGGAAAACTACCGTGTGCTCGCCGATTCCCCGCGCTTCGCCAAATCGACCGATGCCGAAGTGCAAAGCAAGCGTGCGGACGGTCTGGTCAACTCTGCCGTGTTGCTCGAGCAACTCCAGCGGTACCCGGAGGCCACCAAATACTACCGCCGTGTCTACAACACGGTCGACGACCCCGCGACGAAGCGCAACGCACTCTATCGAATCGCCGAGATGGCGTACAAGCAACGCCGATATCCGCAGGCTATCGACGGCATGCGCGACTTCATCCGGGTCTACGATAACGACGGAGAAGCGGGCGAGCTCCTGGTCCGTGCGCACTGGCGCATCGCGCAATCCTGGAAGGCTCGAGGCCGCATCAAGGACTACCGTGCGGCTCTCGGCGACGTGACCACTGCCTTCAAGCGCACAGGGCAACCCGCGGGATCGATCGCGGCGGGTTACGCGGCAGAAGCGCGCTTCATCTTGGTCGACGACAAGATCAAGGCGTTCGAGGGATTCCAGATCAAGCCGGGCAAGCCCAAGACGGTCCAGTCGTACATCGACACGATCACGAAACAGATCGGAAGCGGCTCCAAGCAAGCGCAAAGCATCGCCGACGGCTATGAATCGGTCTTCCCGTACCGCCGCCCACGTTGGACGATTGCCGGCTACGTTCGTCAGGGAAGGGCGTACGAGATCCTCGCGCGCTCGATCCTCAACACCCCCATCGCGCTGCCCGCAGATCTACGACGCGCCTTCCGCCAGGCCGACGAATACGAGCGTGAGGAATACCAGCTCGACTTCGAGGACAAGATCCGGCAGGTGCTCGACAACCAAGTTCGGCCGGTGGAGTGCTTTGCGGTCGCTCGCTACGCGCTCGCGGCACGCGCCGGCAGGGCGGGGAGCTTCGACACCGAGTACACGCGCATCGCCATCGATCGACTCCAAGCGTACGGAGACGAACGCATCGCCGAGTGCATCGCGGAGGCGCAGGCGCGCGACGCGACATTCCAGGGGTACACGCCGGGCGAGTTCGCCCGCTCCCCCCGAGGCAAACCTCTCGAGATTCGACCGGGCATCTCGCCACCTGCCATCACCAAGGAGGCTCCGTGATGCGCTTGCGGATGATGACGACATGGTGCATCGCAGCGCTGCTCTTCGCGGTCTATGGCTGCAGCGGGAAGTCCGCCTCCGAGCCTAGTGCCCCCGAGGGCACCACGGGCGGAGAGGCACCCGTGGACGCGACCGAGCAGCCCGGCGACAACACAGAACCCGCCGATCAGCCGAGCCCTTGGGGCGCAACGCGTGCCCAGCAGTGCCAACGCCCAGCGGAGCCTCCCATCGCCTCGAAAGCCAGAAAAGACCTCGAGCAAGGCGTGGCCTCTGCCCAAGGCGGAGACCTGGGCCGCGCCGAGCAACGTTTTCAAGCGGCGCTCAAACGCGACCCCAACGCCTACCCGGCGCTCTACAACCTCGGCGTGCTCGCAGACCGCTCCGGCGACGAGAAGGCCGCCATCGACTACTACACGCGCGCCCTGCGCGTCCTGCCGGACTACGAGCCTCCGGCCCGCGGCATCGCGACGATCTACGTGCGGCGCGGGCAGGCCCAAAAAGCATTGGCCGCCGTCGAGCCGTTGGCCAACGCAAACCGGGCGAACCTCGAGATGCAGGCGCTCTACGCAGAGATGCTGGTCGAGGTGAGGCGCTTCGACGAGGCGTGGATGGCCGCACGGCGCGCGCTCAAGTGCGACGAACGATTCGTTCCAGCGCTGATCGCACTCATCAAGGCGAGCCGGGCCCAGGGCCGCGATGAGCTCGCGGATTCGATCCTCGACCAAGCGCTCGAAGTCGATACACGCGTCGCCGAGCTCCACTTCCTCGACGGTGAGCGCCTCAAGAGCGAGCCGGGCCAGCTTCGGGACGCGATGGCCGCCTACGAGCGCGCGGTGCAACTCCGTCCTGACTACGCCGAAGCCAGAATGGCGCTTGGGATTCAGCAACTCGCGAGCGGAAACTACGAGGGAGCGTTGTCCCACTTCCAGGCTGCCGAGCGACTGGTGCCGACGCTCCCAGCCGTTCATCTGAATCTCGGAGACGCCTATCGGGCGACGAAACAGTGGAGCGCGGCCCAAACGGCGTACCGTCAGGCGCTCGCGCTTCGGTCGAAGCTACCTGAGGCCCACTACGGCCTCGGCCTGCTCTTCCTCACGGCCGCCGGCGATTTCCCGGGGCTCGACGAGCTCACCGCCTACGAGAAGGCAGTCGATGAATTCAAGACCTACCGCGCCGAAATGGGCGCAGGTTTGTCGAAAGATGACCAGTCCGAGGAGTATCTTCGGGACTTGGACCGCATGATCAAACGCGTTCGACGGCGTATGGAACGAGAGCAAGGGAGCGCCTCATGAAACGGTGGGCGGCGATTGTATGGATTGGGTTTCTGCTCGTGCTCGGCGCGACGAGCACAACCTTCGGGCAGCAGCCCAAGAAGCGTCAGCCACGCGTCATCCAACTCGAAGAGATCGTGATCGAAGGCCGCGTGCAAAAGCCCAACGCGTTCTACATCCTCAACCGTTCGAACCTGGGCTATGAAGTCCTCGAGCTCCGCACGAGCTTCCTCCGCGAGGTCGTCAAGAGCGTGCAAGAGGAACCATTCTGATGGCGCAACCGCGGACACCGAACCGCCGAACGCGTCCCGGCGCCATGACGATGGCGATGCAGGCGGTTCCGGCGAAGCATGCCGGCCCCAAGGTCCTCCGCATTGGTCTCTTCCGCGACAAGAAGATCGTCGAAGAACGCATCGTGCGTCGGCGCGAGACCATATCGGTGGGCACGGCTGCCAAGAACCACTTGATCATCAAGTCCGGGACGTTGCCATCGAAGCTCGAGTCGCGCTTCGAGCTCTTCCAGCTCGTCGGCGACGACTACATTCTCAACTTCACGAAGGACATGAGCGGAAAGGTAGCGCTGCCCGGCGGCGTCCAGAAGCTCGAGCATCTACGGGACACCGGTGCGGCCCGGGATGCGGGTACGCACTTCCAGATCAAGCTCGCCGACACCTCCCGCGGCAACATCCGGATGGGAGACTTCACGGTCTTTTTCGAGTTCGTTTCAGCGCCCCCGATCACCCCGAAGCCACAACTCCCAGCGGCCGTGCAGCGGGGGTTCATCAAGAACATCGATTGGACCTTCACGACCTGGGTGATCTTCTCGTACATGGTTTTCTTCGGGTTCATCATCTACATGGAGAACGCGGACTGGGAGGTCGACCGCGGCGTACAGGAGGTGCCTGAGGCCCTAGCTCGCTTGGTCTTCGAAGCGCCGGTCGAGCCGCCTGTCGTCGAGGAAGAGCCCGAGGAGGGTGAAGGCGAAGACGAACAAGAAGAGGC
>JBATLA010000157.1:0-2459 GCA_049669945.1 Polyangiales bacterium
GCCAGCGCCAGCGTCAGCGTTCAGCGTCAGCGTCAGCGACAGCGTCAGCGTCAGCGTTCAGCGTCAGCGCCAGCGACAGCGTTCAGCGATTGGCGTCGGGAGGTTCTGTTACATCCAACCCACCCACCCCCGCCCGTAGTCATAGTATCACTCTCACGCGAGTGAGTAGCGTGCCTCCGCGCCCCTGTGGGGCTTGGCGGCGCCTTTGGCGCCGGGCTTCGCCCTTCGGGCTCGCGCTACCGCGCATGGCGTGGGCGTAGGCAAGGGCCGAGCAGGAGTAACCAACATGACTCGCTAGCGAGCTTCGAATTGCTCGCGTGCGTCGCCCGTCACACGGCTTGTGCTGCAGTCTAGATCCCATTCTGCGCCACTCTCGTGATGAGAGTCGTGTATAGGGGCCCTCCCCAGTCCTACCGGCCACCTATGCAAGCCGCACCGTTCCGCGGAGTGCCCGTGTCGTGTTCTTCCGAGCCCTGGTGTGTACCTCGAGGCATGCCTTGCAGCGTCAGCGAGGATGCGGGCTTACCCGCGGGGTTGCATACCCGCGGCTCGATACACCGCGTCGATCACCTTCATGTTCTTGACGGCTTCGGCCGTCGTCGTCGGGAAGGGCTTGCCGTGGCCGACCGCGTCGCGAAACGCTTCGAGTTGGTAGGTATACGTGGGCTTCTTCGGGAACTTCTCTTTGTGCCACGGGCCTCCGTGCTTCCGCCACTTCAAGCTGTGGAAGAACTGCGGCACGACCGGGTTGGTGGCGCGGATCTCGCCGCCGTCGAGCTTCACGAGCGCGGCAATTTTAGCGAGCTTCCATGACCAAAGAGAGCAGTTGATCCGACCCTCCGCGCCGCTCGGATAGCGGACTGTCACCGTCATCGCTCGGTCCACGCCCTTGGACGCGAGCTTTGCTCGGGCCGAGACGACCGTCGGCTCCTCGCCGGAAATCGTGCGAGCGAGGTGAATGGCGTAGCAGCCCGTGTCCATGGTCGCCCCACCCGCGAGATCGAGGCGATACCGGATGTCACCCGGGAGCGGGAGCGGGATGCACATCCAGGTCTCGAGGTAGCGCGGCGCGCCGAGCTCGCCAGACGCGACGAGGTCTCGCAGGCGCCGCGCCAAGGGATGATACCGGTAGTGAAACGCCTCCATCACCACCCGTCCGCTGTTCTCGGCGGCCCGGTGAACCTCCTCGGCCTCGTGGGCGTTGGAAGTAAACGGCTTCTCACAGAGAACGTGCTTGCCGGCCTCGAGCGCCTTCAATGTCCATTCCGCATGGAGTCCATTGGGCAAAGGATTGTAGACGGCGTCGATGTCAGGGTCCGCGAGGAGCGACGGGTAGTCGTCATGGACCGTATCGACACCGTGCTTTGCGGCAAAGGCAAGCGCTCGTTTGCGGTCGCGCGCAGCTACGGCCGTCACCGATACCCCGTCTGTGTCCCGGGCAGGCCGAATCAATGCCATCGGGGCGATCCGCGCGGCGCCCAATGTCCCGATTCGGACCCCCGCGTTCACTCGCCGAGCTCTCCGCTCTTCGCCTTGTCGATCCACTTCTCCATCGTCTTTTGGATGACGTCGAGCGCCATGTTCTTGAACGGGCGCAGTAGGAGTGGGACCTTAGTCATGTCGATGATCGCTTCGCCGGGGAGCATGTCGACGGTCGCGGCGACGCCCACGCCCTTGACGTGAAACGTGATCTCCGCGTGGGTATCGCTCGTCCAGGTCGTCTTCGCGTCGTACTTCTCCCACTTCTTGGTGTAGTACTCGGCGGCCTTGTTGGCGGCCTTCTTCGCGAGCTCCGGGCTCAGGTCGTGTTTGATGATGTGCTGCATGAAGCCTCTCGGTGCGCGGAGGATGGCACAAAACGAAGGGTACGCGCTATCTAGAGGCCGGCTGCGGGCGACCCTGCTCGATCCACGCCGCCAGGGCCGAGGGATTTCCAAGCGTCCGCGTCGCTTCAGGAAGCGCCCAAGCACGGACCGGATAGTCGCGGCAAAACGCCTCGATGTTCGCGCGCTTGCGCGCCTGCTCTTCGGCTAGCGCCCTGTGCATCTTCGACAGCTTGGGTGCCAACGCCGCCAGTCGCGCGGGATACTCGGGCGGCTCGTCGCCGCAAAGCGCCACCTCCGGAATGAACGCGCGGTTGAAGACCGCGTGCGTGAGCTCGAAATCCCTGGCGATGACCTCTGCAGCCACTGAGCGCGCAGCCTGCAGACCTACCGAGTCGGCCGAAGAGACCAACACGAAGCTGGTGCGCTCCGACCGCATCAAGTCCCCCACCTCCTTGGCACGCACCGCGAAGCCCTCGCGGAGAAACGACATCTCGGTGAGGAACTCGGTGAGCGCGGACACCAGCGAATCCCCTGCGACGGTCCGCAGCAAGCGTTGCGCAAAGGTCCCTCCGCGGCTCTGCCCCGAGTCTCCCGATGCCTGAAGGAACCAACGAACGACACGCTGGTCGAGAA
>JBATLA010000158.1:0-4658 GCA_049669945.1 Polyangiales bacterium
GCGCGACTGAAAGCGCTGATCTTCGCAATGCCTTGGCGGTAGAGGATCCCGCCCGGCCTGTGGTCGCCTTCGGCTTCTGGATCCTCGATGAGGCCTTGCCGATTGAGCACGAAGCCCGCGTAGAGGCCGCCTACGCGTGCAACGCCGCAAATCATCTCGCGGCCAACGGAGGGCAACACTTCCCAGAAGAGGCTCTGGTCACAGAGCCGCGCGAGGACTTCGGTCGAGTCGTAAGCCTGCCGATGATCGACGGGGAGGAGGCCGGGAAGCTCGGCCGGCGAGAACCGTGGCTCCATCGGCTCGACGCCACCGCGGTAGAAGGCCGCGCCTGATGAGGGCAGGCGCGACACCTCGCGCCGGAGGCAGTCGATCAGCGTGATGTCGTCGGGAACGCGTTCGTCCGCACAGCCCGACTGGTGCACGTGAACCTCGGGACCGCCGATGTCGAGCGAAGTGATGTGCTGGCTCTTGGCGCCCTTGATCAGCGCGGCGCCGGCGATCACCATGTACGCCTGCTCGGTCATGTACACGCGGTCGCTGATGATCGGCATGTACCCGCCGCCGGCGATGCAGTCGCCAAACACACCGGCGATTTGCGGCACGCCTTCCGCCGAGAGCAGGCTGTTCATCTTGAAGATGTGCCCGGCGCCCGTAGCGCCCGCGAAGCTCTTGCTCTGCTCCGGCAGATAGAGTCCACTGCAGTCGACGAGGTAGAGCGTCGGCAACCGAAGGCGGCGCGCCATCTCTTGCGCGCGCTCGATCTTCTCGGGTGTCTTTGGCCACCATGCGCCAGAAGCGACCGTGTTGTCGTTCGCGATGACCACGCACCATCGGCCCTCGATCTGCATGAACGCAGTGACGACCCCGGCCGCCGGCGAACGGAGGCCGTTGAACTCGAGCCCGTAATTGACGAAGGTGCCTACCTCGAAGATCTGCGAGCCCTCGTCTTTGAGACGTTCGAGCCGCTCGCGCGTGGTGAGCTTGTCCTTTTCGTGAACGCGCTCGACGTACTTGTCGCCCCACCCTGCCTGGACCTCTGCGCGACGCGCGTCCAGCGTGGAGACCAGGGGCTCGTGTCCGGCGCGCTCGCGGTCGAACTCGGCTTGGTCGACGACTGCGTCTCGTGGGTTTCCAATCGGAACTACGGGGACGTGTGCCATCAGCTCTCCCACCCTGGCACGGCTCGCGTGTCGTACCGGTTCTCGCGAAAGTCCTTAGACGACAAGACCGCCAAATGCATGGGGATTGTCGTCGAGATGCCATCGCATCGCATCTTCTGAAGCGCCTCCACCAAGCCGTCACACGCCGCGTCTCGATCCTCGCCCCATGCGATCACTTTGCAGACGAGGCTGTCGTAGTGAGGCGGCACCTCGTATCCCGACTCGACGTGGGTATCGACGCGGACGCTCGGATCGTCAGACCCGGCTTCCCATCGCTCGACGACGCCGGGGCTCGGCGCGAACCCGTTGGACGGGTCCTCTGCATTGATACGGCATTCGATGGCATGCCCACGAAGCTCGATGTCGTCTTGCGACAACCACAAGCGCTCTCCGGCAGCCACGCGAATCTGCGCCTCGACCAAATCGATGCCGGTCCGCATCTCGGTCACGGGGTGCTCGACTTGGAGGCGCGCGTTCATCTCCATGAAGCGGAGCTCTCCACCAGCGTCGAGGAGAAACTCCATGGTTCCGGCGCCCACGTAACCGATCGCCTTCGTCGCGCGAACCGCAGCGGCCAAAGTCTCCGCTCGCTCGTCGTCGCTGAGGACGAGCGCTGGAGACTCCTCGATCAGCTTTTGATGCTTGCGCTGCACGGAGCAGTCTCGCTCTCCGAGATGGACGACGTTTCCATAATTGTCGGCGAGAAGCTGAATCTCGATGTGCCGGCCGCCCTCGATCAACTTCTCGAGGTAGAGCCGTCCGTCCGCAAAGGCCGCAAGCGATTCTGCCTGCGCCGACTCATAGGCCTGTTTGACTTCCTTCGCAGAGCGCACGACCCGCATCCCGCGCCCGCCGCCGCCGCTCTCTGCCTTGAGCAATGCGGGAAAGCCGGTGGCCTCGGCGACTTCGAGGGCCTGCGCCGCGTCTCTGAGGACACCATCGCTGCCCGGAATCAGCTTGAGACCTGCCGCCGCCATCGCCGACTTCGCCGGAGTCTTTCGCCCGAGGTTGTGCATGACCGCAGGGGGCGGCCCGATGAAAGTGACACCGTGAGCCCCGCAGAGGGACGCAAAGATTGGATTCTCGGCAAGAAAGCCCCAGCCGGGATGAATCGCGCTGCATCGCGTTTGCACGGCGGCCTGCACGATTCGATCGGCCCTGAGGTAGCTCTCGCTCGCGCGCGACGGCCCAAGCACCACCGACTCGCGACCGCGCAGGTATGGAGCTGCACGGTCGGCCTCCGACACTCCAAAGACCGGCGTAATACCAAGAGTGTCGCAGGTCCTCGCAATGCGGGCCGCCACCTCGCCGCGGTTCGCGATGAAAAGACGCCTAAATCGCTTCACGGGCGCGCACCCTAACACCGGGCGTGCCTCGTGAACAGCGGAGCGGGCATCGCGCGGCCGTTCATGTCAAAATGCTCGGGTTATGTGTCGCTTGTTCGGCTTTCGCAGCGTGATCCAGAGCCAGGTGCACCGGTCTTTGATGGACGCCGACAACGCGCTCGGCACCCAAAGCACGGATCACCGGGACGGCTGGGGTGTGGCGTTCTACGTGGACGGCGCCCCGCACATCACTCGGAGCCCGACCACGGCGATCGACTGCGCCCTCTTTCAACGGGTGAGCGGCATCGTGGCATCGGAGACGGTGCTCGCCCACGTGCGCCGGGCCACCAACGGCGAGAACTCCGTCCTGAACTGTCACCCATTCCAATATGGAAAGTGGGTGATGGCCCACAACGGCGATATTCAGGACTTCCCAAAGCACAGGGAGATTCTGCTGCGCCGTGTCGCGCCAATGCTCCGGCGCTACATCCTGGGCGAGACCGACAGTGAGGTTCTCTTCTTCCTCTTTCTCACGCACCTGTCGCAACACGGTCCGTTGTCGGGGCGCATCGGCGTGGAGGAAGCGACGACGGCGCTTCAGTCGACGCTCGAGGAGGTGCGCGAGACCTGTGACGTCGACCCCGACAAGGATCCGTCGCTTCTGACGACCATCGTTACGGACGGCACGACGATGGTCGCGGCTGAGGGGGGCAAGGAGCTCTTCTGGTCGACGTACAAGACGCGGTGCGCGGACCGCGAGACCTGCCCGAGCCTCTCGCCCGAGTGCGAAGCCCCGTCAGAGAGTGGATACGTGAATCATCTGATCTTCTCGAGCGAGGTGATCCTCGGCGAGAACATCTGGCTTCCGCTCGAGGCGGGCGAGGCCATCGGTGTGGACTGGCGAATGAAGGTCCTGCGAACCTCGGGTCACCGCCACCTCTCCGTGGTCAACTGAGGACCCGCCCGTGGATCCCGCCTACAAGAGCGAGCTCAATCGCAATGTCGCGTTGGCGCGGCCAGGGGAGTTCGGCTCGGTGGACATCGGGCCGCTGTCGGTGTGGCCGCCGGTCGTGCTCGCGCCGATGGCGGGTGTGACGAACTGGCCGTTTCGTGCAGTGTGCAGGCGCTTCGGCGCGGGGCTTTACGTGAGCGAGATGGTCACCGCCCGCCCCTTGGTGGAAGGCCGGGCGAAGACCTTGATGCTCGCCGAGTTCGGACAGGACGAAACACCGCGGAGCTTGCAGCTCTACGGGGTCGATCCGTACTACGTCGGTGAGGCGGTGAGGTGGCTCGTGGGCGAGGGGCACGTCGACCACATCGACATGAACTTCGGATGCCCGGTGCCCAAGGTCACACGCAAGGGCGGCGGTTCCGCGATTCCTGCCAAGCCCCGCTTGCTTGCCAACATCGTGAGAGCGGCGGTGCGGAACGCGGGAGAGATCCCTGTGACGATCAAGTTTCGAATGGGGCTCAACGACGACTTACTCACGTACGAGGACGCGGGACGTGTGGCCGAAGAGGAAGGCTGCAAGGCAGTGGCTTTGCACGCGCGAACCACCGCACAACTCTACGACGGCGACGCCCAGTGGGACGCCATCGCGAACCTGAAGCAACGCGTGCGGACGATCCCCGTGCTCGGCAACGGCGACATCTGGGAGGCGCACGACGCGCTTCGCATGATGCGCGCGACCGGGTGCGATGGGGTGGTCATCGGGCGCGGTTGTCTCGGCCGGCCGTGGCTCTTCGGCGATTTGGCCGATGTCTTCGACGGCCGCGAGCCGAAGAACCCACCAAGCTTTTGTCAGATTGTGGACGTCGCGTTGGAGCACGCCGCGCTCTTGTGCGAGTGGGCAGGCGAGACGCCTGCGATGCGGATGTTTCGCCGCCACAGTAGTTGGTACACCAAAGGCTTTCGCGGCAGCGCGAAGTTGCGATCACGGCTGATGCGAGTGACGACCCTGACCGAGCTCGAGGAAGTGCTGCGCGCCGCCGATCCTGCCGAACCCTTCCCGCCCGAGGCCATGCGTGTGCCACGCGGGAAGACGGCCGGGCGCCAGAAGGTCTCGCTCCCTGAGGGCTTCCTCCAAAACCGGCTGACCGACGACACTCCGCCGGTGCACGTCGACCTGGCGGCGGTCTCCGGCGGCTGACACCGGACCTCCAGGGCTGGCAC
>JBATLA010000159.1:0-6511 GCA_049669945.1 Polyangiales bacterium
CATCTATTTCGTGTTGGATGACGCGCGGGCCGCGGTGAGAAGGCGTCGCGCGCCGCTCGCGTCCGCCGCCGTCACCCTCGAAGTGGAAGGCCTCACCTGCAACAACTGCGTTCGAAAGCTCGAGCGGGCGCTCCAGGAGACCGAGGGCGTCACCTCGGCCACTGTGACCCTCGATCCGAGCCGAGCCACCGTCGAAAGCGCGTTGCAGCCCTCCGACCTCGAGGCGGTCGTTCGCGCAACTGGCTACGCGGTGAAGTGAGCTACCGCCCTAGGTGCGGTTGTTGAGGAGCGCCTCAACGGCGGGCGTGATCAGGATGTCCTGCTCCGCGAAGATCGCGCGAATCCAGGGAGCCGAGTCGGCGATGGAGGCAAACGGCATGATCGGCACCGGAATGGGCGCGACCCAGGTCACCGCCTTGAGCGCACCTCGGATGATCGCGTTGCTCATCAATACCGCGATGCCGAAATGGTGCTCGCCGGCGAGTGGGCCGGTGACCTCGAACCATTGGGTCAGCCGCTTGCGCTGTTGCGCCGTGATCGCGGTCGACAAGCCGCGCGAGTCGAGAATGGTCGCAAAGGGCACTCGCCGCTCCACCACGTCTGTGTAGCGCGTGATGAAATACTCGAACCCTTGCTCACTCAAGGGCTTCGAAGGAAACCGAACGTAGAGTAGTGGCCAAGCCGTGTCGTCGAAGATGAGCCCGAACTCGTGTACGCCCGGTCTCGTCCCCGTGGTCATGTCTGACCTACACCGTTGGTAGCTGGCGGAAGCGTCAGCCGGAAGCGCGTCTCCTTGGCATCCGACGCGTGGACCTTCAGGGCACCGCCGAGCTCTTCGGCAATGCGCTTCGATATCGCCAAGCCGACGCCCGCGCCCTGGAGGCGCCCACCGACGCCAAACGGCTTGAACACCGCGTCGAGGTCGGCGCCCAGCGGCGGACCGTTGTCGGACACGTCGAGCACGGCCTTTCCGCCGAGAATTGCAGTCGAAACGCGCACGACCCCTTGGCCGTCTTCGCGGTTCGCGGCGCGCTGAATCGCATTGGCCAGCAGATTGAGTGCGATCTGCACGACGTTCGTGCGCGGCGCCATCACGGTAGGCTCGACCCCAGTCGCCACTTCGATCAAGGCGCGGCCGCGAAGCCCGCTGCTCTCGGCCTTCCGAAGGGCCACACGCACGGCGTCCGCCAAATCGACGACCTCGGCTGGCGCTTCTTCGGGCGCCTTCGACATCTCTTCGGTGAGCTCGAGAATCCGCTTCACCCCGTCCCGCGCGTCGGTGACGGCGTTCGCGACCTGCGCCAGCGTGCCTCGCGCCCGGTCGACGTTGGGGACAGACTCTTCGAGCGCCGACACCGCGGCGCCAACCGACGTTTCGATGACGGTGAGGTTGTTGCGAATCCAGCCAACCGGATTGCGCATCTCGTCGGCAAGCCCAGCCGCCACGACGGTCAGCGAATACGCGCGCTCGGTATCGAGCAGACGCTGCTCGAGCTCCTTCACACGCGTGTTGAGCGTGTAGAGGTCGATCGCATCGCGCAGCTCGGCGCGCAGCGTCTCCGGCTCCCAGGGCTTGCGCATGTAGCGGCGTACGTGCCCGCGGTTGATCGCATCCTCGGCGGCTTGCAAGTCGGAGTACGCGGTGATGAGGAGCCGAATCGCATTCGGGTACTGGCTCTCGACCTGTTCGAGCAACTCGATGCCGGTCATTCCGGGCATCCGCTGGTCGGTCAGCACGACCCCAATCTCGTGCTCCTTCATCAGCTCGAGGCCCGCCGCGCCGCTCGATGCAGTCAGCACGGGGAACTCGTCGCCGCACACTGCCTCGAACACGACGAGGTTCGGCTCCTCGTCATCAACGAACAAAACGTGCGCTGTCATGCCGCTTGCTCCATCGCGGGAATCTCCATCACGAAACGCGCCCCCCCACCGGGCCTAGGCTCATATCTTAGCTCACCACCACACTCCTGGGCGATTCTTCGACTCAGATGAAGCCCGAGCCCCGTGCCTTCGCCTTCCACTCTGGTTGTAAAGAAGGGGTCGAAGATTCGGTGAACGACGTCGGCAGGAACGCCTGGGCCATCGTCGGCGACGGCAACGGAGACGAGCCTGTCCACCTGACGGAGCTCGATCCAGATGTTGGTGGCGCCCGATCGAACCGAGTTGTCGACGAGATTGAGCAGCACCTGATTGAACGCCCGTGCAGGTGCGAACACCTCGCCAACAACCTCGAAGTCCTCGTGTACGTGAATCTGCTTCATCTTGTGCTCGAGCAGGTCGAGCGTCGATCGAACCGCGTGCCGCACGTCGCATGGAGCGAGGTCCGTGCCATCGGCGGGACGCGCGTGCGCGTCGAGGGCGGAGATGACTCCGTTGATGCGGTCGAGCGCATCGATGATGACGCCCATCAAGCGCTCGCTAGAAACGCGCGCAGAGCCGCCACTTTCGAGCACCTTGGCCGCATTCACCGCGGCGTTGAGCGGGTTCTTCACCTCGTGCGCAAGACCGGCCGCGAGGGTTCCCGCCGACGCCAATCGCGCCTGGTCGGCAAGCTGCAAGCTGAGCCCACGCATCTTCAAGTGAGCGCGAATGCGCGCTTCGAGCACTTTGGTGTGAAAGGGCTTGGACACGAAGTCGTCGGCGCCTGCACCGTAGCCTTCGAGTGCGGCTTCGTTCTCGCCCCGTGCGGTGAGCAAGATGACCGGGATCTGGCGTAGCGAGGGATCGCCCTTGATCGCTCTCGTGAGGTCGAGGCCGCTGACTTCGGGCATCATGACATCCGTCAGAACCAGGTCAGGTCGATTCTTCTTCATGAGCTCGAGCGCTTCGGCGCCGTTTCCGGCGGCGTCCACATCATAGTCCTCCTTCAAGGCGCCGACGATGAACGCGCGAAGGTCGACTTCGTCTTCCGCAACGAGGATGCGCGGAACACGCCCACGGTCGAGGAGGATCCGCTCGGGAGGACGCTCGCTCGGCCTGAGCTGAACCGGCAGCTCGATATCCATCTCGCGGGTATGGATGCCCGTCGTGCGGTCCTCGATTCGGCGTCCCGGATGATGCTCGGTCTGCAACTGCCGGCGCTCCATGATCTCGGTATGGAAGTGGTCGCTCCCGCTCAGAAGGAACAGGGTGAACGTGGAGCCCTCTCCGAGCTGGCTGTCGACGGTGAGGGAGCCCCCGTGGAGTTGAGCGAGCTCGCGCGCGAGTGCGAGACCGATGCCCACGCCGCCCTGCCGGCGCCGCTCGGAGGTCTCGGTTTGGTGGAATCGCTCGAAGATTCGCTGCTGCTCGTCGCGCGAAATGCCGGGCCCGGTATCTGTGACCTCAATCGATGTTCCGGCGGTGTTGTGGAACACCGCGACCTCGATTCGGCCCCCGGGCGGAGTGAATTTCATCGCGTTTCCGATGAGATTCGTGAGTATGATCTCGATGCGATGGGGGTCACCGTACCGCTCCGCCGGCTCGCAATCGGCTGCGAACACCAAGTCGACTCGCTTCGCTTTCGCCGCCGGCATCGCGTTCTCGGCCACTCGGCGGGTGAGGTCGCACGGGTCGAACTGCATGACGCGAAGGCGCAGTCCGCCTGCTTCGAGGCGCGCCAGGTCGAGTAGATCGTCAATCATCCGAAGGAGCCGAGTCGCGTTCCGCCGAACCACCTTGAGCGCATCACGCTCCGCGCTCGGCCGCAGCTTGTCGAGAAGGTCGTCCACCGGCGACAGGATCAAGGTGAGTGGCGTCCGAAGCTCATGACTGACGTTCGCGAAGAACTCCGACTTGAGCCGGTCGACCTCCTGAAGCTGCTTGTAGGCGAGCTCGAGGGAGTCCTTCGCTTGCTCGAGCTCGATGCGGGCAGCGGTTGCCCGGTACTCGAGGCGGTACCTCAGCTGCTGGAACACGATGATCGTGCCACCGAGGCCGATGATGAAGACTTGAGTCGTCGCAAAGGTAGCCGCGCTGCCAATCCCGTCCTCGGAGGAGAGGGTAAAAGCCAGGTAGACCACGTACAACGAGCCGTTGAACATCAGCGCGAGCGGAAGCCGCCAAAGCGTCACGGATGCGACCCCGATCACCATGATCAGAATCGTCATCATGTAGGGAGATGGCTGGGTCGGGTCGAGGGAACCGCCGAAACAGATAAAGGCTCCACACCCGAAGAAGATCGCGAAGATTGCCGCGTCTACGTGCCTTCGAATCCACGGGCCGTTCGACGCCGCGAGAGCCAGTAGCCCCGGCACCAACCAGGCTGCTCGCACCAACTGTATCAGCCAGAAGTTCGGACGGAGGATTGCCCACTCCAGCCAGATGTACGGTAGCTGGATGAATAGCGTGACGAGGATACCCACACGCAGCGAGGTTCTGTTCGTCACGAAGCGATGAGCCTCGAACGCCCGGTCCACGGCGGAGTTCTCCGCCGGCCCCCCTGGTAGCGCGCTAGCCACCTACAAATTGTAGGAGAACCGCTCTTCTTCTGCCAAATACGGACGGGTTTAGGGCCAACCCGCGGCCTTTTCGGGCAACACACGCGACCCGATCAGGTCCAACAGTCGGGCCTTGGCATCATCCGGCCAAGTGGTCGGCCCGAGCGCCCCGGCGTCCGTGTACCTTACCCAAGCGCCCTCGTGGTACCCGGAGGCCAGCTTCAGCAGACTTCCGTCGTCGTTGATTCGGCTGTACTCGAACTCGAGCCTGAGGCCTCGGTCGTAGATCTTCGTCACGAAGGTCTGAACGAGAATGTTGTCGAAGGGGACAGCTTCCCGAACGTGATACGTCGCCGTTCCAGTGCAGTGGAGGAAGACCGGCGGCCTCGGGTCGCGAAGCAGGTCAGGAGCGATCGCGTGCAGGAGCCGGTCACGCGCTCTGGCTTGCCATGCTCCGTAGTTCGCAAAGTAGATGTTCCCGACCACGTTCGCGTCTTCGAATCCAGTCTCGATCTGATCCTCGAGAACCGGTTCCCTGCCAGACCTTGCGCTGACGGCGAGTAGGGTCTCACCGAGCTCGTAGCTATTGTCGGGCTCGGGCGTTGGCGCGTCATTCTTCGGTGCCATTCCATTCAAGAAGCGGAAGAAGAAGTCGGGCCACTGTGTCGCCACGACCTGTCCGTGTTCCAGGACCCTGACGGCCGAGATCTTCATTCGACTCCAGGCCACCAGCTCGGGTCGACTAGAGCCGGGCGGAAACGGGATTCGCCACCACTCGTAAATCGTGCTCACGTCCGATCGAGTGACATCGTCGGCCCAGTAGCGCGCTTCAATCAAATCGTACGGCTTCGGGGATCCAAGAACGCGTGTCTCGAACGAGTTCGTCGCAGAGGTCAAATCCTGCGAAGCGAGCATCTTCATGAGCTCCGAGTACGCCCCGGGAGTGTTGATGCCGGAGAGCTCGCGGACCTTTCCGGCCCAGCGATACAGATTTGCGAACCCGAGTGTCCCGTGGGGTCCCGTCGAATCCTGAGCCGTCAGCGGAAAGCGATAGCAGAAGGCCACCTGATTCTGGGGGCCGTACCCCTCGAGGTCTCTGTATTGGGCGCCGCCGTCCCATCCGTTGCGCTCGGCGACGGCATCGTTGCGTTCTTCAGAGGCAACGATGCCGTGTTTCGCGAGCTCTTCGGCGTTTGGCCAGTTTGTCTGAGTCTCAATGATTTTCGCGTGGTAGTCGACGAGTCGCTCGATGACTTCACCATCCGCGTCGGCGCAGACCACGGACCCTACGTATGCGTCGTCCGTCTTGGCCAGGATCCTCGCCGTGCAGTCCCTTTTTCCGGCGTCGAACCGATTCGGATCTGCAATGTCGATACGCGCAATCTTCACCGGCAGGCATTGGTCGGGGAGCGCACACAACTGGAGGCTTTGAAGAAGCGCGTCGCGGAGGTAGGGGTCGCCCAACACGAACGCTGATTCTGGGCTTTCTGCGGCTTCGAAGAGGCAGAGTACCGAATTCAAGTTGCGGACTCGCGAGATCCTTTGAAAGCGAGGGCCTTGGAAGAGAATCGGGCCGTACAAGTCACGCTGAGGCTCGATGTTGGTCCCTGCCGCCAGAACGCTCGTTGCTTCACGCTCGAGGTCGAGCCTCGCACCCAAGACGAAGCGCGCAGTGAAGTGGTCGGATGTGAATCCCGTCTGCTCCGACCGGATGACGACCTCGACTGCCGTCGCGTCCGAGTCATCTTCGATCACGCGAGCTGCGACCTCAACCGCGAGGCCCCGAGAGGGGTCGACGAGCAGCGGCTTCCGAAGCCGCACGTCGTGGAGACTGAGAGCAGGAAGCGCGCTGCGCCTCAGCACGTAGGCGACTGCTTGCGCCATGGCCTCCAGCCCGAAGACGGTCGGAAACAGGTAGGAGCCCTTGTAGCAGTGGTCGACCAGATAGGGATCCCGTTCCAGGTCGAGGTGCGTTCGCACGACCAACTCCACGCCTGGCTGGAAGAAGCGGACGTCTTCGAGGAAGCGGGTGCCCTTCGGAAGCGCGGGAAACTCTGGGCGCCAGGTGTCGATGCCGCCCAGACGGCCTGTGA
>JBATLA010000160.1:0-3390 GCA_049669945.1 Polyangiales bacterium
AGCCTGCTCCCGTTGAACCGGTCACCTTCGTCGAGGGAACAGGCCTCGCGATCAACACGCTGCCGCCGAGCGACCATACCTATTACGAGCTGCTGAACGAGGTCGTCCAACAGCAGCCGGGCGGCACCTTGTCGCCTGAGATCATGGGTTCGTTCGCTGCAATCGGCATCGTCAAGGGCAAGCCCTTCAAGCCGGATGCGCGCATGAAGAAGATCCTAAGCGACGCCGCTGCCGTGGGCGCCGCCACCGGCCGTTCGCTCAACTGGCGCTTCCGGAACGACTGGGCCTTCTATCCGGGTTCAGCCTGGTACAACATGCTCTGGGAGGGCGGCTACAACTACCAAACCCCGCCACCCGCCGTCACCAAAGCTGGCATCGAGCCGTACCCGCCCGGCGCCTACCGGACGCTCGACGCCCGTTTCGGATTCTTCTCGGTGGCCACCGGGGTCACCCCCGCCATGTGCATGCGGCTCACCGACGTCGGCTCCCAGTACCTCATTGCCGCGGTCGATAGCGACAAGAACTACTTCGATGGTGCGAAGACCTACAAAGTGAGACTTCCAAAGAACATCCCGGAGAACAACTTCTGGTCGTTCACGGTGTACGACAACCAGACGCGCTCCATGTTGCGCACGCCGCAGCGCTTCCCGAGAGCGGGCAGCCAGTCCTACCCCTCGCCCGCGGCGGGCCCCAACAAAAATGGCTCGTACGACATCTACTTCGGCCCCGAAGCCCCGAAGGGCAAAGAGGCCAACTGGATCCAGACCGTCCCCGGCAAAGGCTGGTTCACAATCCTGCGCCTCTATAGCCCGCTACAAGCGTACTTCGACAAGAGCTGGCGGATCGGCGAGATCGAGCTCGTCGATGAGAAGAACTGACAGCGCCACCACAGTCGCGGATGGCCAATTCAAAGGCCCTGTCTGCGCCGCGAGCAAGTCGACATAACCTCTCGTTACGCGGGGCTGAGTCGCCATCCGAACTGCTTCTCGCTTGTACTCGTCTGAGAACTTCCTTCTGCTCGCCATGACACTCCTCCAATCACACCATCGGTGGACTTCCCCCGGAATCGTGCTCCAGCTGCACTCCGATGGTTCGGGGAACGGCCACTGCGGAGCGGCCACGAGAGACTGCGCGGCCGTTAAGGCCTCAGGACAGCCCGCCCGCTGATCTCATTTCTATGAAGTCGTTCATACACGCTCTCGACCTGATCCAATGGGAACTCCTCGATGTGAGGATGGATCCGATCAGCCTCCGCCAAGGCGACCAGCTCTGCCAGCTCTCCCGTTGAACCCCCGTAGGTAGAGACCAGTGAGCACGCATAGGGGAGGGCGCCGAATCCGAAGGGAAACGTGCCGCCTCCAATTCCGATCATCACGATCTCACCTCTTTGCCGCGCGGACTGCGCAGCCAAGGCGAGTGTGGCTTCGATGCCGACAAAGTCGAGGGTTACGGTCGCCCCGAGCCCACCTGTTGCCTTTCGAATTTCACCGGCGGTCGTGCCATCGGACGGCAAGCAGACATGCGCACCCAGGTCGCCCGCCATCTTCAATGCAGCCTCGCTGGTGTCCACCACGATGATTTGACATCCGCTGAGCTCGCGAAGGATTTGGATGGCCATGTGTCCCAAACCGCCAGCCCCAATCACGACGGCTGTTGCATCGGGTGTCAGCAGTGGGAGGCAGCGCTTGACTGCGTGATAGGAAGTGAGGCCCGCATCGGTGAGCGGCGCGGCCTTCCAAGGCTCAAGGTTCGCGAGGGGGATAAGTGTCTGCGCCGGTGCGACCATGTATTCCGCAAGCCCGCCATCACGCCCTATACCGCCAGCCAAGTGTTCCTGTTCGCAGTAGTTCGTCGCACCCTGTCGGCAGGGGGCGCATACACCGCAGCTCCATGTCGGAGAGACCACCACCGGAGCGCCGATCTCGAGGTGTGGATACGCTGCGAGATCACCGGCCTCGATCCAGCCGGCATTTTCGTGGCCGAGCGTCATGGGAAGCTGCCAGCCGTCCAACCCCGGAAGGCTTGCCGGTTCGAACTCGTGCATGATGTGTAGATCGGAGTGGCATGCGCCGGCGCCGCCTACCTTGATGAGGACCTCTCCCGGGCGGGGATCGGGTACGGGGACATCCTCCAATTGTGCCGGTTTCTTCCACTCTTTGAATCTGAAAGCTTTCATTCCGTACCTCTCTTTCTACTCAGGTTCTCGGCCGAACTGGGCCGCGCAGCTGATCGAACCCAGGCGGTCGCCAGCTGAGCCGGTCGAGTCAAATCCGGTCTCTCCACTTGTGGCGTCTGACAGCGACCTAGGCAAATGGATCAGGCTATTGGGGGTTCGCTACAGGAGTGTGTCGGGCGGCGCCTGCTCGCTGCGACCAACGCTGAATGCCTGCTTGGCGTCTCGATCGAAGCCTGGTGATTCATAGAAGGCGTGAACTTCATGACGCCCGATTCTCGACACGAGCGCGATCTTGTCGCAACAGCTAGCCGCCGCTGTTTCTCGTCAGCAGCTTGCGGACTTTTGGACGCCCTAAACTAACAGACACTTTACGGGGTCGTTGCAATCGGGGCTCACTCACGGCTCACCCGTGGTAGAAGAGGGCGGCGGCGTGGTTGCCGTCGACGATCACCGTTCCCAGCCTCTTAGCCCATCAGGCTCATCGTAAACGCCGAATTGCGCGGTACTAGCTTGTTATGTCGATTTGCGGCGCGCGAACCTGAAGACAACGGCTTGAAATTGATATTTGCTATGCCGCCTGTGCGCGCGAATAAGCCGAAGGCGTTGAGCGCGCAACTAGAGCGACCGATCACGCGATCAGCGAGAGAAGGTGGCGCGTGCAGTTTTGGTGTCTGCCAAAACTATGCCTTGCCCTCCGGTAGCGAGTCACAATCTGACGCTGGCTGTCGCCGGTGAGTCACAACCTGTCGCTTTCTGTCACAACCGCGACACTTCCTGGCGAAAACGACAAGAAACGACAAGAAGTGTCGCGAGTACGCCAACTAGTGTCGCGCGAGTGCACAACGAGTGCACCGCGAGCGACAAGTAGCGCCAGGTCGCGCCAACGGGCCAGCCGTCGGGGGAGCTGAGCAAGCTCTCCGCCACGCGGCCGCTCAGCAATGGGCTCGCGCAACTTTTTGGGGGGCAAAACCGATAACAGAGATGGGCGATCGGCGCATTGGCGACGAACAGCTCCGGAGAGACGACGGTTGGCCAACACAGATCACGATCGATTCCAGGGAGAAACAAATGAACGCAGTTCGCGATCCGCGTCAACCGCGGAGGCGCGGTGCGCTCACGAGTCTTCAGGGGCGCCGGCCCCACGGGGCGCAGTGCCCAGCGCGGAAGGAGGGCCAAGCTGGCTCACCTGCGAGCAGGCAGCACGGTACTCCGGA
>JBATLA010000161.1:0-7341 GCA_049669945.1 Polyangiales bacterium
GCTCGGGGTGGTGCTTGCGCAACAGACCTCGCTCGGGAGCTGGACGGGGGGCGAGCCTTGGATCGAAGCCGTCGTGAGCGGCCTTCTCTTGCACGTCGTGACGCACGACTGGGCACACGAACACGACCGCCCTGCGCTACCCGGTTGGCCTCAGGTCATCGCCATCGCGGCGGGTATCAGCGTGCTGCTGCTCGGCCGCTAGTTTCGGAGAAGCGATCGGCACGCGGTGATTGCGCTACCAAGCGCATCGAGCACCACGGCGGGCTGCCGCGAGGCCGGCTTGGAAATCACCTGCTCTGCGCTGAGCACTGCGCCGGTCCATCCTTCGGTGTGCCAGTTGGCACCTCCCGAAAGCGCGGGCAAGGCATCGTCCGAAGGATACGGCCATGGCGTCACGTAGAAGTAGGGTTGGTCGTAGGAGCCGTCCCCCGGGGAGAACCCCACCCCGATGCTCCGCGCCTCTTCGGCGTTCGCGCCCTCGTCGAGGGTGATCAAGCTCGCCACGTCGAAGTGATGGGGCCAGCAGCGCACGCTCGACGCACGCAAATCCTCTGCAACCGCAGCTTGAATAGCCCAGGTTGCATTCGCGAACCACGCCGCCAGCTCCGTGCGCGCGTCAGCCGAGGCCTCTGAGAATGACGCCCCGGCTCCGATTGGATGCTCGGGCATGTCGTGCACCGGAAGGGCGAGGCGGCCCGGGTCATTGGCGAGACGCTTGGCGAGCCATGCCAATCCCTCCTGCATCGTGGACCCGACGAGTGAATGGGAGGCGCGCTCGAGGCCGCCTTCGAGCACCGCAAGCTCGAGGCTTTCGAAGACCAGCGCGGCACGCAGTGAAGCCTTGCCAACACCGCGACCAGCCAACACACCAAGAGCCGGATCCCAACCGAGATTGCTGTGCCCGTAGTCAGCTTCGGGTGTCAACAGGCTCGTGCCTGGGGCGCTGACGAGCTGGGCCGCGAAGTGGAGCTCGAGCCGCGCCCCGGAGAGCTGCCCAGGCAAGACCGCTCCAAGCGACCGCCAACTCAAGGAGCCTCCACGCCGGCGTACTGAATGCCGGTGAGCTTCGCGATGTCGGCATTCCAGGTAGTGAGATCGTGGACGCTGAGCTCGCGAAGATGGTGATGACCGCACGCCCGCGCCAACACCTTCATGAGCTCGACCGTAGCGTCGAAGTAGTTGCCCAGGCGCTTCGCAGATTTGTCGACTTCGAGCCGGGCCCGCAGATGGTCGCGCTGCGTCGCAATGCCGACCGGACAGTTGTTCGTATGGCAAGCGCGCATCCCGAGGCAGCCGATCGCTTGAAGCGGGGCATTCGAAACGGCAATGGCATCGGCACCGAGCGCCAAGGCCTTCACGAAATCGCTTTCGGTACGAAGACCACCCGTGATCACCAAGGTCACGTCGGAGCGCCCACGGTCGTCGAGGTGCCGCCGCGCGCGGGCGAGTGCGACCATGGTCGGCACCGAGATGTTGTCCTTGAAGATGTTCGGGGCGGCTCCCGTCGCGCCGCCGCGTCCATCGAGGATGATGTAGTCAGCACTTGCTTCGAGCGCAAAGTGGATGTCGTTCTCGATGTGTTGCGCGCTCAGTTTGAAACCAATCGGGATCCCGCCGGTCGCTTCGCGCACCTCGTCGGCCACACGCCGGAAGTCGTCGGCGCTGTCTAGGTCGGGAAAGGTCGCTGGGCTGATCGCATCCTGGCCCGGCTGAAGGCCGCGCACCTTGGCGATTTCCTCGCTCACCTTCTTGCCCGGAAGATGGCCACCGGTGCCTGTCTTGGCGCCTTGACCCGCCTTGAAGTGAAAGGCCTGACACTTCTTCACCTTCTCGAGGCTCCACCCAAAGCGCCCGGAAGCAAGCTCGTAAAAGTAGCGCCCATTATTGGCCTGCTCGTCGGGAAGCATGCCGCCCTCCCCCGAGCAAATCCCCGTACCCGCAAGCTCGGCGCCCTTCGAGAGCGCGATCTTGGCCTCACGGCTCAGCGCGCCGAAGCTCATGTCGCTGACGAACAACGGAATTTCCAAGCGCAGCGGCTTGTCGGCGTTGGGCCCGATCACGACTTCCGTCCCGACCGGCACTTCGCCCAGCAAGGGCTTCTTGGCCAACTGGGCCGTCAGAACCAACACATCATCCCAGGAGGGAAGCTGCTGACGCGGCACGCCCATGGCCGACACAGGACCGTCGTGACCCACGTTCTTCAGGCCATTGCGGGCGAGCTCTTGAATGTGATTGTTGAAAGGCTCCTCGGGCGCTCCGTGCACGTCTGCGTAGAGGCCGAGGTACGTGTCACGGTCATAGGGTTGCGGCGAGTCTTCCGCCCATGCGCGAATCTCGGACTCGTCGACCAGCACTGCATCGGACTCGGAGTCGACCCACGCGCGGAACTTATGGAGAGCTTCCTCGTTGTTGTACGCACTCACGCCCGTATCGCAACGATAGTCCCAGCCGTGCAGCCCGCAGATCAAGTTGTCGCCCTGGACCCGGCCGTCGGCCATCAGCGCGCCTCGGTGCAGACAACGCCCGTACAAGACCGAGACTTCATCATCGTACCGAATCACAACCAAGTCGACCTCGGCAACCAGGGCGTAGCTCGGCTCACGATCGACGAGCTCGCTCCATTTCGCAACGGGGACTTTGTTCTGTGTCCGGATCTGGGTGGTGGTCATCTTGTCTCCAACTTCATATCAAGGATGAGTCTGCGAGGATCTCGACGGTGGCCGGCCCCTCATGTGCAAGCGCTTCGGCGAGGGCGCCTTCGAGCTCATCGGGAGACGTCACGCGGATTCCGAGCACACCGCAAAGCTCGGCGTATTCGGCGAAGCTCGGGTTGTGAAGCGAAGTCTGCCAGACGTCGTAGTCCGCGCTTCGCTGCTCTTTGCTGATTTTCCCGAGCTCGCTGTTGTTGAGGAGCACGTGGGTGATGTTCATGCCGTACTTCACGGCAGTCGTGTACTCGGCCATGTACTGCGCAAAGCCACCGTCGCCGGTCACTGCGATCACCTTGCGACCGCTGAAGCGTGGGTCGTCTTCCTGCGTGGCGGCCCATGCCCCCATCGCCGCTGGGTACCCGAAGCCGATCGAGCCAAGATAGCCACTCATCAGCACCGACTGGCGCTTGCACTCGAAGTAACGACCGAACGAATAGGTGTTGTTGCCTACATCGACGGCGAGAATCGCATCGTCGGGCGCGGCATTGGTGAGAGCGGCGAAAATCGCGGCCGAATGCACGCCGGCGCCTTCGCCTTCCGCGAGGCGCTTCTTCTTCTCCTCGCGCCAAATGCGCCAACGCTCCTTTACGTCGGAACGCTGGTCTTCGGCGTTGGTTGACCCGAGTCGCGCCTTCAGCAACGCAGCGGTTACTCCGATCTCCCCCCACACCGGAACGGTGACGGAGTGGAAGCGGCCCAGGGTCATCGGGTCGTAGTCGACTTGGACGATGGGCTTGTAGCTCGTGATCCCCGTGTGATTGCTGAAGCTCGCGCCGAAGACGATCAGCAAGTCGGACTCGTTCATGAACCAGCTGGCCACCGGCGTCCCGCTCCGGCCGAGCACCCCACAGCCGAGCGGATGATCGTCGGGGATGAGCCCCTTGGCCTTGAAGGTCGTCAGCACAGGGGCGTGCAGCTGCTCTGCAAGAGCGATGACCGGTTCCATCTGGAAACGTGCACCATGACCCACGACGATCACGGGCCGTTTGGCCCCGGCGATCTTTTCTATGGCCTCGCTGAGAGCCTCGGCAGGAGGTGCGATCTGGGGCAACGGCACACGGCCGTCGGGCGAGCCTGCGTCCGTGTCTTTTGCTTCGACGACTTGCACGTCGTCGGGCAGCACCAGGTGCGAGACGCCGCGCTCGACGATCGCGTGTTTGCACGCAAGGCTGGCGATCTCGGCGAAGTTGGAGTCCTTGGCGGGAACCGCCGTGTACGTGGCAACGCCACCGTATGCCGCAGCGAGGTCGACCTCTTGAAACGCACCTCGACCGATCAGCTTGGTCGGCACCTGTCCCGTGAGAGCCAGTGCCGGCGCACGGTCGACATGGGCGTCCCAAAGACCCGTCAGCATGTTGGTGGCGCCGGGCCCGGCGATCGAGAAGCAGGCCGCGGGCCTACCCGTGAGCTTGCCGTACGCAGAGGCCGCAAACGACGCAGCGCCCTCGTGGCGGATCCCGAAGTACCCGAGCGCGCCCTTCTGCTCTTGGCGGCGCATCGCGTCTGCAAAGCCGAGATTCGAATGCCCCACCATCCCCCAGACCCACTTCACGCCCCAGTTGACGAGAGTTTCGACCATGACGTCGCTCGACGTCCGGACGTGAGCCTCCTCCTGAGGAAAGGCGACGTAGACACCGTCTTCGCGCACCTCGACCGGGAAGGTCTCGACGCCATCGTCGAAATCGCCCGGGGGCTTTCCAGTGAGCGGATGGAAGTCCCAACCGTGCCACGGGCAGCGGAGCAGGCCCTTTTCGATGGAGCCCTCGGCAAGCGGCCCACCCTGGTGGGGACACTTGTTGTCGAGCGCCGCGTACTGCCCCTCGAAATGCGTCAGGCAGAGTGTGCGATGTTTGCAGGTGACAGGCTTGACCCTGCCTTCGGCAAGCTCATCGGTATCGAGGACCTTCAACCAGAGGGCCTTGTCGGTGCTCATTCCTGGGCCTTTCAGACGGGCTCGCGCGTTAGGCGCAAGCAAGCCACGACCTTCCTCCATCGGCTGGTCGATGTAAAGGATGTCCGAAGCGCCGAAAGGTTACAGATTACCGGCGAGCCGCTCGATGTCTTCAGGCCGATCGGCGTCTTGCGCGACGACCTCTTCGACGTCTTCTTCCCTCAGCCGAATCACGCCGACGTTCTCGGGCTTGTGCCCCTGCATGCCCGCGTAGAACGCGCGAATCCTGTCCATGTCGGCGCTAACGTCACCGGTCATCTTCAGGGCTGGGCCGATGCCACCGACCTTCTTGCCGAAGTCGAGATACGAAAGAACGACCGGGACGTCCGCACCACAGGCGATCCGATAGAAGCCAGACTTCCAGTAGTCGACGTGCGCGCGCGTTCCCTCGGCGGGCACCATCAGGATCAACGACTCGTTCTCCTCGAACGCGTCGATCATCTGGCCAACGACACCGCCGGGACGGTGACGGATGATCGGCATGCCCCCAAGCCACTTGAAGAAGGTGCCATACGGCTCCTTGAACAGGGTGTGCTTTCCCATCCACTTCACCGGCATGTCGTAGATGAACGCGAACGCGAGCATGAACGGCATGTCCCAGTTGGACGTATGCGGTGCGGCGATGATGACGTACCGATCCAGGGCCGGCCGTTCGCCTTCTACTTTCCAACCGGCGACCTTCAGGAACGCCTCTCCGATCAAGCGCTTAATCATCACGGACTGCTCGTTGTATGGCAGACCCGACAGCCGGTTACGAGAGATCGGGGGTATGGTGACAGAACTTTTACAATCCTCAGTCTGCCGGGGTCACATCCACCCAAATTCCATTGAGCTTGGCCATCCCCGAGAAGTACTCGAGGTCTTCCGGCCCATCCGCAGCGAGCAGGTTCACGTTCACCCCGGTGGTCTTGCTCGCGACGCTCAGACCGTCAGCGTCCTCGTGTCCCCATCCGTGTGGAAGCGCGACTGCACCCACCATCATCTCGTCGGTGAGCTGCACCGGTAGCTTGACGCTGGCGACACTGCTCCGGACCTCGACCATCGCTCCCTGTTCGACGCCGACCCTCGCGGCGTCCTCAGGGTTCATGTAGAGGTAGTTCGTCGACCGCTTCCCCTCGACGAACCGCGGATGATTATGAAGCCAGCTGTTGTGGCTGTGCTGCTCGCGCTTGCTGATCAGCTTCAGCTTGTTGCGCTTCGCGAGCTCAGTCTTGAAGACGCCTTCGAGCCGCTTCGCAGCAGCCACGAGGTCCTCGGGTGCGAGGTCGATCAATCCATCGTCGGTCACGACGCGCTCTCCGAGGAAGTCACCGCCCTCGTAGGGATGGAGCAACCGTCCGTGCGGTTCCTTCCTCAGGCTGTCGAGCGAGCCCAGGCGGAAGGCCCGGGCCATCAACCCCAGAAAGCGTTTGGGTGTCAGCCCAAGCCACCGACCGAGCAGAGGCACTCTGCCGAGCCCCAGCCACGCGCCGATGAACCCGTTTGCAGCACCAGAACCGAAGAGCGTCGACCCGCACGCGCGCGCGAGCTGCAATAGGATCATCGTCTCGTCCCGCTGCTCTCCATCCAGCGGGACCAGCTCGTCCGTGTACTGCGCGTACGGAATCGGCTGCACGCCCATCAACGATTGGAACACGAAGGGCAAGTCCGGCCGCTGGAACGCGCTCGTGCCCGGGAGAATGTAGTGGGCATGATTCGCGGTCTCGTTACGGAAGATGTCGATGACGACGAGGAGCTCGAGCGCCTTGAGCGCCACCTCGAGCCGGCCGTTCGTGTTGGGCACCGTCAGCAAGGGATTTCCCGAAAGGCAGAAGAGCGCTCGAACCTGCCCTTTGCCCGGCGTGAGAATCTCGTCTGCCATCAAGCCGGCAGGAAACGTATCCGCCACGGAAGGAAGCCGGCCGACGCGGGAGAGGTCTTTGCGCATCGTGTGGCCGCCCTTGCGCGCGAGCTTCGGGAAGTCCTTGATGAAGCCGTGACCGACGATGGTGCCACCGGGTCGATCGAGGTTGCCCGTGATCGCGTTGATCGCCTCCTGAATCCAAAAGGCGAGCGTTCCGTGGCTGCCCTGGTTGACGCCGGTCGACAGATGAAGGGCCGCGCCCCCGGCTTCGAGGTACGTGCCGACCATCGAACGAAGCGTGTCGGCGGAAACGCCCGTGATCTCGGCGGTCCGCTCCGGCGGCCATGGCTCTGCGACCTTTCGAAGCGCTTCGAAACCCCGCATGTAGCGCCTGACGCGGTCCGCATCCGCACCGCCCCGGCACAGGACCTCGTTCAGAAAGCTCAGCAGGAAGTAGACGTCGGTGTCCGGACGAATGAAGACCTGGGTGCCCAGCTGCTTGGCTGTCTCGGTGCGCCGAGGGTTGACGTGAAACACGCGGCCGCCCCGCGTCTCGATCGCCTTGAGGCGGCGAACTGGATCCGGAAGCTGAACGAAGCTGCCACGAGACACCGCCGGGTTCGATCCGATGATGATGAGACACTTCGTCTTGTCGATATCCGGGAACGGCTGAATGAACGGAAAGCCATAGAGTCGCTCGGCAGCGGCGAACTTGTTGTTGCAGTCCTGCGAACCGGTTTGAAAAAGGTTGCGCGAGCCGAGCCCCTGCAAGAAGGCGGCGGTCAGAACGGGCGGCAGCAGACTGAACGAAATCGGGTTGCCGAGATAGGCAGAAA
>JBATLA010000162.1:0-2011 GCA_049669945.1 Polyangiales bacterium
CTGTCGGAGTGCCGCAGCCTTTCTCGGGCTGACGCCCTCCGGTGTCCGCTCGCTCGTCAGTCGCGGTGTGCTGGCACCGGATGGGCGCGGCCCCCGGCGAACGTTGATGTTTCGCCGCTCGACGCTCGACCGCTGGATTGCGGACGGGTGCCGGCGGTATGCTGCGCAGCGGTACGCAACGTCCGGGACGGGAGGAGCCAATGAGCAAATCTCGGTATCCGGGAATCGAACGCCTGTCGTCGGGTCGCTATCGAGTTCGAGTGACTTGGAACGATCCGAAGACGGGCAAGCGAAAGGATCAGAAGAAAGTGATCGCTGCCACCAGCATGGCCGAAGCGAGCTCCCAAAGGGAGTTGCTTCGTACCCGCCTGCTGACGGGCGGCACGACCCCAGAGCACCGTCTTCGCCTTGGCGAATACGCGAGCTCGTGGATGCGTGGGAAGATTCCCACTCTTAAGCCCTCGACGCGGGACAAGTACGCGGTCCCCCTCGACCAGCACATTCTGCCCGCCTTGGGGGACTACTACGTCGACGCCATCACGCCGCAGGACGTCCTCCGGTGGCGAGATGCCCAACAGGGCAAGCCCCGCACCGTCAACTCGAGACTGAGGGTGCTTCGCACGCTGCTGCGGGACGCGCAGGCACAGCTCGGGCTACCCCGGGATCCCTGCGCCCGCGTGAGAACGCTTCCCGAGGCGCCCCCGGCCGGCAATCGGCTCAAGCCAGAGGACCTGCGACGGGTCCTCGCCTACCTGCGGGAGAACGAGCCGGACTGGTACCCGCTGTTCCTCACGATGGCGCTGACGGGCGCTCGCTTCGGCGAGGTCTCCGCTCTCCAATGGACCGACATCGACGAGGACGCCGACGTGATCTGGATCCGCAGGTCACAGTGGCAGGGCCGTGTGGGCACGACCAAGACCGGCAAGGTCCGAGACGTTCCGCTGCCCCCGCCGCTCAAGGCGGTCCTCAAGCAACATCGACAGCGGCTCGTCCGAGACCAGGCCCCAGGGCTCTCCGAGGGCCTGATCTTCCCGAGCCGCGTCGGGACGCATCACCGCAATGCCTCGCTCCGAAAGCCTCTCGAGCGAGCTCTACAGGCGGCCGGCATTCACGACCGCTTCACCCTCCACGGCTTTCGCCGAACCTGGAACAACATCCTCCGCCAAGTGGCTTCAGGCGCGATCACGCGATCGATGATCGGCCACGCTACCGAAGAGATGTTCCTTCACTACTCGCACATCGAGCGCGAGGAGAAGCACGGCGCGGTCGACCGCGCGCTCGCGTTGGTCGACGGCCCCAAAGTGGAACATCGTGTGGAAGGTTCCCAAACCGGGGACGACGCTCGAAATGTCAGCCGACGCGAAACCACCCGTAACGACTAACCAATCTTAGAGCGGGAAATGAGATTCGAACTCACGACTTCAACCTTGGCAAGGTTGCACTCTACCGCTGAGTTATTCCCGCAAAAGGAGCGTCTTGGTAGCGCGGCCGGGGCGGGGCGTCAAGCTGCTGGCACCCCGGGTTCTAGCCTTTCGCAAAAGGGGTCTGCTCCCGTGTTCTAGGGCAGTTTCGCGGTCGAAAAGAGCTCCCACATCACTTCGTTGGCGTCGATGTCGAACGTAGGCTCGCCGACGAGGCTGCCGAGTCGCTCGGGGCAAGGCTGGCCGGGCCAGCAGTGCCCAGCGCCTTCGATGGAGCAGAGCGTGACGCTCACCTCGCCATCGCAGTCGCTCGCGGTCTCGCAGGTGGCCGCTCCGTTCTCGTAGGTGATCTGAGGCTCACCGCTGCAGCCGTCGCGTGCGATCCAGCCGTCGATGGAGTCCTGAGCGCTCGGCGAGTCCGCCAAGCCGCCGCCCTCGTAGGATACGAGCGGGTCGGCCGTGCCGTTGAGTTGAAGGATGGGGATCGGCCTCGAGGGGTTGCACGCCGACTCGTCAAGTCCGAGGACAGCGGCGACCGGCGCTGCGGCCGCGATGACGTCGGCGGCTTCGCATGCCAAGCGGTGCGAGAG
>JBATLA010000163.1:0-25981 GCA_049669945.1 Polyangiales bacterium
AAGCAGGCCCGGCAACCGCGGAGGGGATCTTCGGAGAGCTGGGCGCGCCCCTCCCTTCCGCTACTCCGGAACAGTTGGCGGCATTCGAACGAGGGCGGGAGCTCGGTGCGCATCGATTCACGCGCGACGAAGGGCTGGGCCCCGAGCTGAACGTGACCTTCTGTCTCGGCTGTCACGAGAAACCGGTCTTCGGCGGAGGCGCCAGTCACTATCGCGACTTCCTTCTCGTTGGCGACGAGCTCGCACCCGACGTCGTGGTGCCGCGGGGTAAGAACGGCGTGCAACGTCAGTTCTCTCACCAGACGGGACGGGCGGCGTCCGACCCGCTGACGAATCTGAGCGCCACGAGAAACCCGATTCCATTCTTCGGCGCGGGTCTCCTCGCTGAAATCCCCGACGGGGAGATCATGCGTCACGCCGACCCCGACGACGAGGACGGTGACGGCATCAGCGGCCGTGCGAACGACAACGGAATCGAGATTGGCCGCTTCGGGCGCAAGGCGCAGACCGCGCGCCTCGAGCTCTTCGTGCGCGGGCCGATCTTCAACCACCTGGGCATCACTTCGGACCCGCTGCCGGAGGAACGAAGGGCAGCGCTGCCGGCGTTTGGCGCGAACACTGTTGCCTTCGCCACGAAGCAGGCCGTCATCCCCGACGAGCCCACCATCGATCTCGACGAAGTTCCGGATCCGGAGCTTTCCGAATCGGAGCTGTTCGACTTGCTGTCGTTCGTGTTGTTACTCGCGGCGCCGGCACCCGACGAGCCGACCCGAGAGACCGAACGGGGGCGAGCGACGTTCGAGCGAATCGGATGCGACCGGTGCCATCTGCCGTCGTTGCGGGGGCCGCGCGGGGAGATCCCCGCCTACAGCGATCTGCTGCTTCACGACATGGGAGACGAGCTCGCCGACGGGTTCCCGATGGAAGCGGCAACGGGTCGGGAGTTTCGAACGCAGCCTTTGTGGGGGATAGCAGCCGCGAGTCCGTATCTCCACGATGGGCGGGCTTCGACGCTCGACCAGGCGATTCGCTGGCACGGGGGAGAGGCCGGACCGATCCGGGATGCGTATGTATCGCTCAGCGCTTCCGGGCGCGACGAGCTGATCGCATTTCTCGAATCATTGGGTGGCAAGGGGCAGCAGACGGCGGGCTTGCTTCCGCCCGGCGAAGGCGTTTTGCCCGACGGAGAATACGGCGCTCCGCTACCAGACCTCGACCCCGATCAACGCGAGCTCTTCGTGCAAGGTCGCGCGCTCTTCGACCGCGACTTTGCACTCACCGAAGGCGTGGGCCCGCGCTTCAACGGCGACGCCTGCCGCTCGTGTCACTTCGACCCCGTGATAGGCGGCGCAGGACCTGCGGGCGTCGACGCGATCAGACAAGGCGCAGCACCGGGCGAGGACACGAACTTGCCTCGCCACGCGATATCCGCTGAGCGACCGGAGCCCGAACCGAATGTGGCGTTCTTCGAGCGGCGGCAGACGCCCACGACGCTCGGCCTCGGTCTGCTCGAACAGATTCCACGCGAGACGATCGAGGCGCAGGCCGACCCTGATGACGAAGACCAAGACGGTATCGCCGGCCGCGTGCACGAGCTTCCGGACGGACGTCTGGGCCGTTTCGGATGGAAAGCCAATGTCCCTTCAGTCCGCGAATTCGTGCGCGACGCGCTGAGCGGGGAGCTTGGCGCTACGGTCCCTGACGAGGAGGGCTTCACGTTCGGCCGCCCGACAGACGAAGACGGCGTTGCCGACCCCGAGATCGAGTCCGCAACCATCGACGCGATTGCGACGTTCATCGCCTTGCTTGGAGCGCCGCCGCGCAGGCGCGTGGACGCGACACTCGAGGACGAAGGGGAGTCCGTCTTCAAAGGTATCGGTTGCGCGAGTTGTCACCTTCCGAGCTTGCGCACGGCGAACGGGGTGGAGGTTCGCGCGTACACCGACCTCCTGTTGCACGACGTTGCCCAACCGGGCGCGCCGGGTGTCGCGGAAGGCGAAGCCGGCATCCACGACTTCCGAACGGCGCCGCTTTGGGGCCTCGCCCATTCGGCGCCCTACTTCCACGACGGCCGGGCCGACACCATCGAACAAGCCATCCAATCCCATGCAGGCGAGGCCAGCGCAGCCCGCGCGCGCTTTGAAGACCTCCCCGGCGACGAGCGTGCAGCGATGCTCGCGTTCTTGCGATCTCTGTGATCTCGCGGGAAGAAGGCGCTTGATTCCATGCAGTTAGGGGGCTCGGAACTGTCCCCCCTTGACCCTGGGGGAGCATGGGCACAGAATGGCCGAAGTATGGTTCAGTACCCAACCGCAGCTGCTGCTTCGATGATGGACGCGCGTCGCGTGAGCCTGCTGAGCGGTGTTGTAGTTGTAGTCAGCCTCATTATTAGCCTCCTGCTAGTTACTCAGGCATAGGCAGGGACCAGAACCACCCACTCACTTACCCATTCAGTTTCTGGCCCCTGCATCGAGATGCGGGGGCTTTTTTTGTTGTCAAAACCAGATGAAAATGCACTCAAAACGCAAAACTACACATTTCCGACGCTCCTCGGGCACGCCGGAATTCGTCGACTTGAAAGGCGTCTGGTCGAGCTTCGACCGGACGCCTTTTTTGTTGGGTGCGCGCAGCTTGAAAGCCGCGTCGAATCCACTACTTGCAGCCAGCCAGCAACGAAGGAGAACCTCGTGACACCCGCCAATCCCAAGCTCAAGAATCGCATCGGCGAATCTCTTTCCGGAGCCCAAATCATCTGGGAAGCGCTCGTACGCGAGGGGGTCGAGGTCTGCTTCGGGTATCCGGGCGGCGCGATCATGCCCGCGTACGACGCGATGATTCAGTACCCGATCCACCACGTGCTCACGCGGCACGAGCAAGGCGCCTCGCACATGGCCGACGGCTACGCGCGAGCATCCGGGCAAGTCGGCGTTTGTATTGCGACTTCCGGGCCCGGGGCGACCAACCTGATCACCGGGATCGCAACCGCGATGCTCGACTCGATCCCGATGGTCTGTATCACCGGGCAGGTCCCCTCTGCTCTCATCGGCAGCGACGCCTTCCAGGAGACCGACATCACCGGCTGCACCATCCCGGTGACCAAGCACAACTACCTGGTGACCAAACCGGAGCAAATTGCGCCAACCATTCGAGAAGCGTTCTATGTGGCGCGCTCTGGCCGCCCGGGCCCGGTGGTCGTCGACATCACAAAAGATGCACAGCAGCAAAGCTGCACCTTCGAGTGGAGCGACGAAGAGATCGTGCTCCCCGGCTACCATCCGGACTACGCCCCTCTCTCCGAGCAGCTGGAGGAGGCGATCGAGCTGATCAAGGAAGCGAAGCGACCGATTCTCTTCTCCGGACACGGCATCATCAAGTCCCAGGCGACCGAAACACTCATTGAGTTCGTCGAGAAGACCAACATCCCGGTCGCCTGCACCCTACTCGGCCTCGGCGGCTTCCCCGCAAGCCATCCACGCAACTTGGGGATGATGGGAATGCATGGTGAGACCTGGGTGAACAAGGCCATCCAGGACGCGGATCTCATCATCGCGGCGGGCATGCGGTTCGACGACCGTGTTACGGGCAACCTCAAGACGTACGCTCAGAACGCGAAGAAGATCCACATCGAGCTCGACCCGGCCGAAATCAACAAGAACGTCAGGGTCGAGGTCCCGATCGTCGGAGACGTTGCCGCCGTTCTGAAGGAGCTTCTTCCGCATGTGGACCAAACCGACCGTGCGGAGTGGCTCGGATACATCGACGAGCTCAAGGGCGATTCGGCGGTTCGCGACATCAAGAACCTGCCCGACTTAGGCAAGCTCTACGCGGCGCACGTGATTCACGACATCTACCGCTTCACCGAGGGCAAGGCGCTCGTCGTCACGGACGTGGGCCAGCACCAGATGTGGGAAGCGCAGTACTACAAGCACGACTACCCACGGAAGCTGCTGACCTCGGGCGGGCTCGGCACGATGGGCTTCGCGCTGCCTGCGGGCATCGGAGCCAAGTTCGCGCAGCCCGGCGACTCGGTGTGGGTCATCTGCGGCGATGGCGGATTTCAGATGACTCAGGCCGAGCTTTCGACCTGCGCACAAGAGAACATCAAGGTCAACGTGGCCATCATCAACAACGGCTTCCTCGGCATGGTGCGCCAGTGGCAGCAGTTCTTCTTCGGGGGGCGATACGTAGCGACGCCGCTGCTCAGCCCAGACTTCGTGAAGATCGCCGAAGCCCACAGTTTGACCGGCATCCGCGTCGAGAAGCGCTCGGAGGTGGAAGAGGCGGTCCGAACGGCAGAGGCGACCGAAGGCACAGTCGTCATCGACTTCCGCGTCGAGCAGGAAGATGCCGTCTACCCGATGGTCCCGGCCGGAGCGAACCTGCACGACATGATCGAACGACCGCCGCCTGGCAACCAAGATCACAACCCGATTTTCGAGACAGGGGAGGACGAGTAGTGACTCAGTCAGTCAAACGAACGTTCGCGGTCTTCGTCGAAGACAAGCCCGGTGTTCTCAATCGCGTCGCATCCTTGTTCCGCCGACGCAGCTACAACATCGATTCACTCAACGTCGGCGCAACACACGAGCCCGGCGTGTCACGCATGACCATCGTCTGTGACGCGGACACCGACAAGGCCCGCCGCATCGAGGCGAACCTCTACAAGATGGTCAACGTGCTCTGGGTCGACGACATCACTCACAAGCAGACGATCGATCGCGTGCTAGCGCTGATCAAGGTCAACTGCGACCGCGAGCAGCGCGACGAGATTCTCAAGATCTGCGAGGTCTATCGCGCGCGGGCGATCGACATGTCGCCCGACCGCATCACCATCGAAATCACCGGACCCCGGGACAAGGTCGAAGGCCTCGTCTCCGTACTCAGACCCTTTGGCATCATGGAGTTGGTCCAGACCGGCACAGTCGCAATGACCCGCGGCGCGGAGAAGCACGACCTCGCCCATCCCACTGTGCCGGCCTCCCGCAACGACGCAGCCTAACCCCCCTTTTGAAGAAGTAGAGAAACACATGACCCAGATTCGCTATGAAAAGGACGCCGACCTCTCGTTGATTCGAGGCAAGAAAGTGGCGATCATCGGCTACGGCTCCCAGGGCCACGCCCACTCGCTGAACTTGAAAGAAAGCGGCGTTGACGTCCGAGTCGGTTTGCAGGACGGCAGCAAGAGCAAGGCGAAGGCCGAGGCGGCCGGACTGTCCGTGAAGTCGGTGAGCGATGCGGCGAAGGAAGCCGACGTCATCATGATTCTCGCGCCGGACACCGCACAGCCGGCAATCTACGAACAGCACATCGCCCCCAACCTCGAGGCCGGCAACATGTTGATGTTCGCGCACGGCTTCAACATCCGGTACGGCACGATCGAGCCGCCGAAGGATGTCGACGTTGCGATGGTTGCGCCGAAGAGCCCTGGGCACCGCGTGCGGGAGACCTACCAGGAAGGCGGCGGGGTGCCGGCCCTTCTCGCCGTTCATCAGGACGCGACCGGGCATGCCGATGCCGTCGCCATGTCGTACGCGGCTGGGATCGGCTGCGCGCGCGCGGGTGTCCTTACCACGACCTTCAAGGAAGAGACCGAGACCGACCTCTTCGGCGAACAGGCTGTCCTTTGCGGCGGTGCGTCCGAGCTGGTGAAGGCGGGCTTCGAGACCTTGGTAGAGGCTGGGTATCAGCCCGAGCTTGCGTACTTCGAGTGCCTCCACGAGCTCAAGCTGATCGTCGACCTCATGTACCGAGGCGGTCTCAACTACATGCGCTACTCGGTGTCCAACACAGCCGAGTGGGGCGACTACGTCAGTGGCCCGCGCGTCGTCGGCGAGGAGAGCAAGAAGGCGATGAAGCAGGTCCTCGCCGAGATCCAGGACGGCACCTTCGCCAAACGCTGGATCGACGAGAACAAGAACGGTCGCCCGGAGTTCAACCGCATCCGCCGTGCCGAGCAGGAACAGCCGCTCGAACAGGTCGGCGCGAAGCTTCGGTCGATGATGCCTTTCGTCGACCCAGTAGAAATCAAGCAGGGAGAGTAAGTAGGCGCCGCCGAGCTGCGGCGTCGGGAGAATGAGTCATGCAGCCTGATCACGTACGGATCTTCGACACGACCCTCCGAGACGGAGAGCAATCACCTGGCGCGACGATGACCTCGTCGGAGAAGCTAGAGGTGGCGAAGACCCTATCGCGTCTGGGTGTGGACATCATCGAGGCCGGCTTCGCAGCGGCTTCTCCCGACGACCTGCGCGCGGTGAAGACGATTGCGGAGGCGGTTGGTGTCACGGGCGTCGAAGGGCGCCCGACGTCGGAGCCTCCGACGATCTGCAGCCTCGCTCGAGCGCACAAGTCGGACATCGACAAGGCGGCGGAAGCGGTCGCGCCCGCCAAGCACGGGCGCATCCACACGTTCATCGCAACCTCGCCGATTCATCGGGAGCACAAGCTTCGGATGACCCGCGACGAGGTGCTCGCGAAGATCACCGAGATGGTCTCGTACGCTCGTACGTTCACCGAGGACATCGAGTTCAGCCCGGAAGACGCGGGTAGAACCGAGATGGACTTCCTGTACGAGGCCCTCCAAGCCGCCATCGAGGCAGGGGCACGCACGCTGAACATCCCGGATACCGTTGGGTACACGATCCCCAACGAGTTCGGCGAACGCATCGCGATGATCCGGGAGCATGTGCCCGGCATCGAGAAGGCCGTGATCAGCGTGCACTGCCACAACGACCTCGGCTTGGCCGTGGCAAACAGCTTGTCGGCCGTGCAGAACGGCGCGCGACAGGTCGAGGTCGCTGTCAACGGAATCGGAGAACGGGCCGGCAACGCGTCGCTCGAAGAGGTCGTCATGGCGCTTTACGTGCGGCGCGACCTCTACGGCATCACGACGCAGGTGGACGCGACGCAGCTCACCCGCGCGAGCCGCTTGGTGAGCAAGGTGACCGGCATGGTCGTCCAACCGAACAAGGCCATCGTGGGCGCGAACGCGTTCGCTCACGAAGCTGGAATTCACCAGGACGGCATGTTGAAGCACGAGGAGACCTATGAGATCATGCGCCCCGAGACGGTCGGGGCGGGCAAGACTCAACTCGTCCTCGGAAAGCACTCAGGCCGCCACGCCTTCGCCAATCGCTTGGCGGAGCTTGGGTATCCGGTTTCCGGCGACGGGCTCGACAAGGCGTTCGCTCGCTTCAAGAAGCTCGCCGACAAGAAGAAGCACATCACCGATGCTGACTTGATCGCCCTCGTCAGCGATGAGCTCCACCAGCCGAAGGAGTACTGGCGGCTCGAGAAGATTCAGGTCGGCTGTGGGACAGGCATGCCTACGGCGACGGTTCAGCTCACCGGGCCGGAGGGGAAGACGCAAATCGCCGCCGAGGTTGGTACAGGCCCGGTCGATGCCGTTTACAAGGCGATCCAGTCGCTCGTTCATGTGCCGTGCACGCTGCTCGAGTACACCGTTCAGTCGGTTACGGAGGGCATCGACGCGCTCGGCGAGGTGAGCGTGCGGGTATCACCCGACGACGGCGGAGCTTCGCCCGACAAGATCAACCCGCAGTACGAGCACTCACGCGCGCGGGTCTTTCACGGCCACGGCGCTCACACCGACGTCATCGTTGCGAGCGCCAAAGCATACATCGCCGCGGTCAACCGCATCCTCGCCGTCAGAGAAGCAAGGCAAGACAACGAAGCAGCCGGTAGCGCTGCATAGCGAGAATCATGGAACCAAGAACACTATTCCAGAAGGTATGGGACAACCACGTCGTCGTACAGGAGCCGGATCGCCCGGCAGTCCTCTACATCGACCTGCATCTCATCCACGAGGTCACGTCACCGCAAGCGTTCACAGGCCTTCGCGAGCGCGGAATCACCGTGCGCCGTCCCGACAAGACGGTGGCGACGATGGACCACTCGACGCCGACCGATCCGAAGGCGCTCAAAGTCATCGATGACCAAGCGCGCGTGCAGCTCGCCATGTTGGAGAGCAACTGCGAGGAGTTCGGTATCACCTGCTACTCGCTCGGCGACAGTCGGAACGGGATCGTGCACGTCATTGGGCCGGAGCGCGGGTTCACGCAGCCGGGAAAGACGATCGTGTGCGGCGACAGCCATACCTCGACCCACGGTGCATTCGGGGCGCTCGCGTTCGGCATCGGCACCAGCGAGGTCGAGCACGTGCTCGCGACCCAGTGCCTGCTGCAGCGCAAACCGAAAACGCTCGAAGTTCGGGTGGACGGCAGGCTCATGCCCGGTGTCACGGCAAAGGACATCATCCTGGCACTTTGCGCGAAGATTGGGACTGGCGGCGCGACCGGATACGTCATCGAGTATACCGGCTCGGCTATCGAGAGCCTCGACATGGATGGCCGGATGACGGTTTGTAACATGAGCATCGAGGCCGGCGCGCGTGCCGGCATGATCGCGCCAGACGAAGCGACCTTCGCCTACCTCAAGGGCCGCGAGTTCGCGCCCAAGGGAGCCGACTGGGACGCCGCGGTGGAGCGCTGGAAGCAGCTTCGTACCGATGACGGCGCGACCTACGACAAGACGGTGACCATCGACGCGAACACGCTCGGGCCGATGATCACCTACGGAACCAACCCTGGGATGGGCATGCAAATCAGCGAGTCGACCCCCAAGGTCGATGCGTTCGACGACGGGTCGCAGAAGGCCGCGTACGAGAAAGCGATGCGTTACATGGACCTCGAGCCTGGAGCACCGTTGGCCGGCCAGAAAGTGGACGTGGTCTTCATCGGCTCGTGCACGAATTCGCGGATCAGCGATCTGCGGATGGCGGCCGGCGTGTTCAGTGGGCGCAGGGTCGCCGACGGCGTGCGCACGCTCGTGGTACCCGGGTCACACGACATCAAGAAGCAGGCCGAAGCCGAAGGGCTCGACCGGATCTTCAAAGAGGCTGGGGCCGAGTGGCGCGAGCCCGGCTGCTCGATGTGCATCGCCATGAATGGCGACAACCTCGAGCCCGGCCAGTATGCCGTGAGCACCTCGAACCGGAACTTCGAAGGCCGACAGGGCAAAGGCGGCCGTACGTTCCTCGCATCCCCACTCACGGCCGCCGCCGCGGCGATCACGGGCGAAGTCACCGACCCGCGGAGCTTGCTCCTTTCTTGAAAGGCTGAGTCATGGCGAAATTCACTACATTGACATCGCACGCGGTCCCGCTTCCCGCCGACAACGTGGACACGGACCAGATCATCCCGGCTCGCTTCCTCAAGGTCACCGACAAGCACGGTCTCGGCGACAGCCTGTTCTGCGACTGGCGCTACCTCAAGGACGGCTCACCGAACCCCGACTTCGTGCTCAACGAGGCGGCATCGCAAGGCGCGCAGATCCTGATCGCAGGCGACAACTTCGGGAGCGGGTCGTCCCGCGAACACGCCCCTTGGGCGCTCGTCGGATGGGGCCTGCGTGCCATCATCTCGACGGGCTTCGCCGACATCTTCAAGAGCAACTCGCTCAAGAACGGCTTGCTCCCCGTCGAGGTGAGCCCCGAGGTTTACAAGCAGCTCATGCAAGCGGTGCAGCTCGACCGAACGACGAAGATCACCATCGATCTACCGACGCAATCGGTCACGGGCCTCGGCTCGCTCGAAGCGACCTTCCCTATTGACGCCTTCTCGAAGCACTGCCTTCTCGAAGGCATCGACCAACTCGGCTACCTCCTCTCGTTCGACGAACAAATCACAGGCTATGAGCAACAACGGCCATAGCCCCTCCGGCCCAGTCGTAGAGGTCTACGACACCACTCTGCGTGACGGCACGCAGATGGAGGGGATGAGCTTGTCCTGCGATGACAAGCTTCGGATTGCGGAGCATTTGGACGCTCTCGGAGTCGACTTCATCGAGGGCGGCTGGCCCGGATCGAACCCGAAGGACGTCGAATTCTTCGAGCGCGCAAAGGATATCGACTGGAAGAGCGTCACCATAGCGGCGTTTGGGTCGACGTGCCGGGCCGAGCTTAGCGCAGAAGACGACCCGCAACTGAGGACCCTGCTGGAGGCAAAAACACCGGTTTGCACGATCTTTGGCAAGACATGGAACATGCACGTCACCGAGGTGCTGCGCACCAACCTCGAAGAGAACCTTCGCATGGTCGAACAGAGCGTGGCGTTCCTTCGCGGCAACGATCGCCGGGTCATCTACGATGCCGAGCACTTCTTCGACGGCTACAAGTCGGATGCGGAGTACGCGCTCGACACGCTGCGCGCGGCGGCACGCGGCGGCGCGGAAACCTTGGTTCTCTGCGACACCAATGGGGGCTCGATGCCTTGGGAGATCGAAGAGATGATCGGCGCCGTGCGGTCCGCCCTACCCGACGCGCAGATCGGCATCCACGCGCACAACGACGGAGAATGCGGCGTCGCCAACTCCGTTGCCGCGGTGCGCGCAGGCGCGCGGCACGTGCAAGGCACCATCAACGGCTACGGCGAAAGATGCGGCAATGCGAATCTTTGCTCCATTCTCCCCGACGTGGAGCTCAAGCTCGGTCTGCAATGCGTCAACGAGGGGGGCCTCGCCAAGCTGTATGAGTTGTCGCACTTCGTGGCGGAGATCGCCAACCTGAGTCCGAACGAGCATGCCGCCTATGTCGGCCGGAGCGCGTTCGCCCACAAGGGCGGCGTTCACGTTTCCGCCATCCGGCGTCACCCGGAGTCGTACGAGCACGTCAATCCGACCCTCGTCGGAAACGAGTCGCGCGTCGTCGTGAGCGAGCTTTCCGGGCGGAGCAACGTGCTCAGCAAAGCGGAGGAGCTAGGGCTCGAGGTAAGCGCCACGCACGGTGGGGAGGTCCTCGAGAAGATTAAGGCGCTCGAGGCCAAGGGCTTCGCGTACGAAGCCGCCGAGGCCTCGGTTGCATTACTCATGGCGCGGCAACAGCCTGACTATGAGCCGCCATTCGAGGTCCTTCACTTCCAGGCCGGCGTTGGGCGTAGGGACGGCGGCGGCATGTTTGCGGAGGCCACCGTAAAGGTCCGAATCGGGGACGAGATCGTCCACACGGCAGGCGAAGGCAACGGCCCGGTGAGCGCCCTCGACTCAGCGCTCCGAAAAGCGCTCCAGCCTTTCTTCCCAGAGGTTGGGAACATCCAGCTCAGCGACTACAAGGTCCGCATCCTCGACGGGCGAAGTGGAACCGGCGCGACGACCCGTGTCCTCATCGACAGCCAATCCCTTCACGACTCCTGGAGCACGGTCGGCGCATCGAGCAACATCATCGAGGCGTCCCTTCAAGCGCTCATCGACAGCATCGAATACGGACTCACGCTCCAACGCGCCACCAAAGAGAACCCATCAGAGGCAAACGTTAGATGAAGGCAAAGATCACACTCCTACCCGGCGACGGCATCGGGCCTGAAATCGTGGATGCAACCCGCCAGGTCCTCGAAAGCGTGGCCCAGAAGTCGGGGCACAGCTTCACCTTCTCGACGCACCTGATCGGCGGAATCGCCATCGACGAGACGGGTGTGCCACTCCCGGACGATACGATCGTCGCGTGCCGTAGCGCCGATGCGGTTCTCCTGGGCGCCGTTGGCGGACCGAAGTGGGACGATCCGACTGCCACGGTCAGGCCGGAGCAAGGCCTGCTTGGCATGCGCAAGGCGCTCAAGTTGTTCGCCAACGTGCGCCCCGTGAAGCTATTTCGCGGTCTCGAAGCGGCGTCCCCGCTGAGGCCGGAACGACTCCGCGGAGTCGATCTCGTCTTCATCCGAGAGCTCACTGGCGGGATCTACTTCGGCCAACCCAAGGGCAAGGAGACCAGGAACGGGCTCCGAACTGGCTTCGACACGATGGTGTACGACGAGAGCGAGATCCGCCGCATCGTAGAGCTGGCCTTCGAGGTCGCTCGAAAGCGCAGCAAGCGCGTGACGTCGATTGACAAGGCGAACGTCCTTCAGACGATGCAGGTGTGGCGCGAAGTCGCCACCGAGGTGGGGAAGGCAAACCCGGACGTACAGCTCGAGCACCAGCTGGTCGACTCCGCCGCGATGCGGCTCGTCACCGACCCCTCGTCGTTCGACGTGATCGTGGCCGGCAACATGTTTGGCGATATCCTCTCGGACGAAGGCGCGGTACTGACCGGATCACTCGGTCTTTTGCCAAGCGCCTCGCTCGGCGAGGGCACCCTCGGGGTCTACGAACCCATTCATGGCTCGGCACCGGACATCGCTGGCAGGGGAATCGCGAATCCGCTCGGTACGATCCTGAGCGCCGCCATGATGCTTCGCCACAGTCTCAACCTCGATGAAGATGCGAAGACGATCGAAGACGCCGTGCAGAAAGTGCTCGACAGCGGGCTCCGCACGGCCGACCTAGGTGGGGGAACGAACTCTCTTGGTACCACCCAGATGGCCCAGGCCGTCATGGCCGCCATCGAAGGCGCCTAAGGAAAGGAACGCGATGCCCCGTAAACGCGTCAGCAGGCTGTTCGACCTGAAAGAAGACGAACACGGAAGGAAGTACATGGAGGTCTACCTCGACGGCATCGCGCTCTTGCGCTTGGTGCTGTCGAACAAGGGGACTGCCTTCAGCTACGAAGAACGCCTGGCGCTTCGGCTCGGCGGACTTCTTCCTCCGCAATACAACACGCTCGAGCAGCAGATCGACCGCGTGTACGAGGGGTTCGTTCAAGCGCCGACCGACATCGACAAGTACCAGTACCTCCGTGCGGTGCAGGAACGGCAGGAGATCCTGTTCTACGCACTGCTCGAGAAGCATCTCGATGAGATGCTGCCGATCGTCTACACGCCGACCGTGGGCGCTGCGGTGCAGCAGTTCAGCGCGCTCTATCAGAATCCGCGCGGGCTTTCGTTCTCGCCGCTCAACATCGATCGCGCCGACCAAACCCTCGAGTGCTACCCGATGGAAGACGTGCGCATGATCGTCGCCACCGACTCTTCGGCGATTCTCGGGATTGGGGACCAGGGCTATGGCGGTCTGGCGATTCCCATCGGCAAGATGGCGCTCTATACTGTCGCCGGCGGGGTGAGTCCGTTTCATACGATGCCGGTCGCGCTGGACGTAGGAACCGACCGCATGGATCTCATCAACGACGCGAACTATCTCGGGGTACGCCAGAAACGTCTTCGCGGCGACGACTACTACAAATTCCTCGACAACTTCGTCGATGCGGTGTGGACGCGGTGGCCGGATGCCGTGATCCAGTGGGAAGACCTCTCGAAGACCGCGGCGTTCACCGTGCTCGAACGGTACCGAGACAGGGGGCCGTCGTTCAATGACGACATCCAGGGGACCGGTGCGGTGGCGCTATCGGGCATCCTCGCGGCGTGCCACCTCCGCAACGAAAGCCTCACTGACGAGGTGTTCGTGATTCACGGGGCGGGCGCCGGCGGCGTTGGCGTTGCCTGGGCGATTCGGGAGGGCTTGGTTCGAGCCGGGTTGAGTCGCGCGGAGGCACAGAGCCGTGTGTTCGTTCTCGATTCACGTGGTCTTCTTCTGAAGGACCGCGATATGGAAGCCTACAAGTTGGACTTCGCGCAGGAGCGCGCTTCCATCGATGGTTGGGAGTTCGAGGGCGACGCCCCGGATCTCGTCGAGACGATCAAGAATGCGGGAGCAACGGTGCTCTTGGGTCTGTCGGGCCAGCCTGGCGCGTTCGACGAACCGGTGGTTCGCCAGATGGCGGAGAACCACAAGTGGCCGATCATCTTCCCGCTCTCGAATCCGACGAGCTCGGCCGAGGCTGAGCCGGTGGACATTTTCCGTTGGACGGACGGCCAGGCAATTGTCGCCACCGGAAGCCCGTTCGAGCCGGTGATGATGGGCGGCGTCACGCACCCGATCGGCCAAGGGAACAACGCGTTCATCTTTCCCGGGCTCGGCTTCGGCGCCATCTTGAGCGACGCGAAGTCGATCACGGACACCATGGTGCTCGAAGCGTCACAGGCCCTTGCCGACTACAGTATCGAGAAGTACGTCGAAGGCGGCCTGATCTACCCCCCGGTGAGCGACTTGCAAGAGACGTCGATTCGCGTTGCGACCAGAGTCGTCGAACAAGCGATCAAAGACGGCGTGGCCCGCCGAGAACACATCCCCGAAGACATCGAGGCCTTCGTCAGAGGCCGCTTCTGGCACCCCACCTACCTCCCCTTCGTCCGCGGCCACCTCACCTAGGGGACACGCTCCCCCCTCAAAACATCAACCATTCCAGACGGTTGCAAGCCAAACCGCGAAAACTCAAGTGGCCTTCCTGCGATCCGGCGTTTCGAAACGCTTGCGGTCCCCGGCGCGTGGGGGATCTCGATACACCTCAGACCACTCGTCCCGGGCGCGGTAGTGCTCGAACCAGTCCAGATAGGTTTGAGCCCGCTCGCTCGGATCAGTGCCGAGTGAGAGGTACCAGCTGCTAGGCGTCCAGAGCGAGGCGACCGTCGGTTCGCCTCCCTCGAAGCCCGAGTGCAAACGGAAGGTGGACCATCGATAGTCCCTGGGGGAATTGCAGATTCCCGCACGGACCGGATTGAGCTCGATATAGGCCGTCGTGATGGCCATTTGTCGTTCTGTGGCGATTGGAATGCACTTGTAGCGTTCCTCGAACAATTTTCCTGTCGCGTTGCGCCTCTTGTTTCTGAACTGGGCGTATGTCTGGGCAAAGCGTTGAACGAATCGTGCGAGCTGCCGGTGTTCGCGAGCCGTCACAAGCAGGTGTACGTGGTTGTCCATCTGCATTGTCGTGTGGACCGGGACTCCGTGCTTTCGACCGGCTTCCGCGAGTCGAAAGACAAAGAGCTGGTGCTCGCTTGGGTACGAGAAGAGCCGACGGCGATTGTTTCCGCGAAGGATGATGTGGTGGGGATGACCGGGTAGCACTTGCAGATGTCGGGGCAGACGCGGCATGTCAGTGTTGTCGGCCATTGGGTCGCCGAGTTGCGTTTTCGCGATCCGGTCTGCAACCTCCCGTTGACATTGGGTTTTTCGCGGGAGAGCATGTCCCCATGAGGATCGGGATTGCGCTTTTCGAGCAGGTGACCGCGTTGGATGCGGTGGGGCCGTATGAGGTCTTGCAACGGCTGCCGGGCGCGGAGGTTTGTTTCCTTGGGCATCGCAAGGGCGAAATTCGAACTGACAACGGGTTCTTGGGCCTGACTGTCGACTACGCGTTCGACGAGGTTCCGAGCCCCGAGATCGTACTCATCCCCGGCGGCTTTGGGACACGTGCCCTCGTCGACGATGCGGCCATCCTCGATTGGATCCGGTCCGCGCACGAGACGAGCCGCTTCACGACCTCGGTGTGTACGGGGTCGCTTCTTCTGGGTGCAGCCGGAGTGCTAGAAGGGCTGAGCGCGACGACGCACTTTGCTGCCCGTCAGCTTCTGGCAAAGTACGGTGCGACTCCATCGGATGAACGGGTCGTGGAAGAGGGCAAAGTCATCACGGCCGCGGGCGTCTCCAGCGGCATCGATATGGCGCTTCTCCTTGCCGAGCGTCTAACCGATGCGACGACGGCCAAGGCGCTCCAGCTGGGAATCGAGTACGACCCCCAGCCTCCGCACGACGCCGGCGCCCTTCACAAGGTCGACGCCTTCGTGCTCATGCGGCTTCAGGAGCTCGCGAACGACAAGAAATAGACTGCGTGGCTCGCGTTTTCGCGGTTAGGTCTGCAACCCTTCGTGATCACGCCGGTTTTGAGGGGGGAGCGTGTCCCCTAGGAGAGGGCGCCGCCGTCGGCTCTTATTTCTGTGCCGTTGATGTAGCGGGCGTCGTCGGAGGCTAGGAAGGCGATCACCGAGGCGGCGTGCTTGGGTTTGGCGAAGCCTACGAAGGGCATGGCGCCTTTCAGGAGCTCCATGTCGGCGCCTTCGGGGGCTTTGAAATCGCCGTGAAGCGATGTCGCAATGCCGCCTGGGACGACGCAATTCGCGCGGAGCCCCTGCTTCACGTACTCCTGGTAGAGAGCGCGCGTCATCGAGAGAATGCCCCCTTTCGAGGCGGCGTACGCGCTCATCCACGGGTGGCTGCCCAGGGCCGAGGTGCTCGAGCAGTTCACGATCGCGCTGAAACGGTTCTTCAAGAGGTGCGGCAGCGCGGCGTGGTTGACGTAGAACGTGCCGTTGAGGTTGATGTCGATGATTTGGTGCCACTGGTCGAAAGTCATCTCGTGCGTATGGTACGTGCGCAAGATGCCGGCGCAGTGCACCAAGGTGTCGAAGCCCCCCATGTCCTCGGCGGCCTGGTCGATCACCTTCTTAACGCCCGCCCCGTCGGTGACGTTGCACTCGTAGGTCCACGATTTCACGCCCTGCGCATCGACGAGCTGCTTCGTCATCGCGAGACCTTCGGCGTTGATGTCGATGAGCGCGCAGTTGCCGCCCTCTTCCGCGATCCGCTGCGCTGAGGCCTGGCCGATGCCCGCCGCCGCGCCGGTGATCACAACATTCTTTCCTTCAAACCTTTTCATCGTGCTTCTCGCTCTTCCGTAGTCGTCTAATACCCGTGGAGCTCCGCCCAGCGCTGCCGGTGATGCGAAGGCTTCCCAAAAGTCATGTATGCCGCGTGCGCCCGCTTCATGTAGAACCCGATGTCGTGCTCGTCGGTCACACCGATGCCACCGTGCATCTGGATGGCTTCCTTGGCAGCGTGGAGGAACGTATCGGATGCCATGGCCTTGGCCAAGGACGTCAGCCGCGGCACCTCATCGGGCGCGTCATCGATCGCGCGGGCCGCGGCGAGCACGACCGAGCGCGTCAACGCGATCTCCGTGAACACCGATACCGCGCGATGCTGCAGTGCTTGGAACGAGCCAATCGGAACGCCAAATTGCTCGCGCTCCTTGATGTACTCGATGGTGTCGGCAAACGCCTGCTCGGAGGCGCCCAGCATCTGCGCCGCCGCTCCGGCGGATGCCCGCTCGAGCACGGATCCAAGAAGCGCGCCGCCGCCACCGACGTCGCCCAGCACGGCGTCGACCCCGACGGCAACTCGCTCGAGGGTCACAATCGCCGAACCCAAGCCGTCGATTCGATGCTGCCGGGTAACCGACACACCGCTCTCGGAAGGGTTCACGAGGAACAAGGTCGTGCCGCTATCCGAAGTTGCCGCCGAGATGACGATCCGTTCGGCCGCGTGCCCGTCGAGCACCTGGACCTTCTGCCCGCTGAGCTCAAACCCATCACCCACCCTCGTAGCAAGCACAGGTGACCCTGCCTCTTCGTAGCCGAGCGCCAGCAGCGTCTCGCCCGCGGCTACGCCCGGAAGCACGGACTGCTTCTGCTCGTCGGTCCCTCCAAGCAAGAGCGCCTGCGTCCCGAGCAACAAGGTCGAGATGAAGGGCTCGGGCATCAGCTCGCGCCCGCTCTGCTCGAGGACGACGCACAAGTCGAAGAACCCGAGGCCAAGACCCTCGTACTCCTCGGGGATCTGCAGCCCGAGCCAGCCGAGCTCCGCCATCTCGTTCCACAGCTCGCGAGAAAACCCGAGGCTGTCCTCCGAATCCCTGAACGTCCGAATTCGAGCGGCTGGCGCGCGCTCGCGAATGAATTCATGCGCCGTCTTCGAGAGCATCTGCTGCTCGTCGTTCAGAAGAAGCGAAGGCGCGCGATGCCCGCTCATTTCTTCCCCTCCGGCAGCCCAAGCACGCGCTTCGACACGATGTTCTTCTGAATCTCGGACGAGCCGCCCTCGATGGTGTTGGCGCGTGACCGCAACCAGTCGCGCGTGTATTGGAGGTCGTCCTCATCGAAGCCAGGACCTTCCCAGCCGAGTCCCTGGATTCCAGCCACGCTCATGCCGAGCTCGAATCGCTTCTGCTTGAGCTCTGTGCCGACGATCTTCGTGATCGAGCCTTCCGGCCCCGGCGTGCCGCTGGCAGAGCTCTGCTGGATTCGGGCAAGTGTCAGATGGAACGCCTCTTCGAGCATGCCGAGCGACGCGATTTCGTCGCGGAGGAGCGGATCTGGAATCGCGGCCCCCCCCACTCCGAGATGCTTGCGTGCGCGGGCAACCACCTCGCGCTCCGCTGAACCCGGCTGCCGCGCGATCGAGCGGCCGATGGAGGAGCGCTCGTGACCGAGGATGGCCTTGGCGATCGTCCAGCCCTCGTTCTCCTTGCCAACCAAGTTTGCGGCCGGGACTCGTACGTTGTCGAAGAACGTCTCACAAAACGGCGAATACCCACTGATGAGATCGATGCGCCGCACGGTGATTCCGGGCGTGTGCAAGGCCGCCAGGATCACCGAAATGCCCATTTGCTTCTTGGGCGCGTTGGAATCGGTCCGCGTGAGGCAGTAAATCCAATCGCTGAGATTCGCGTGCGAGGTCCAGATCTTTTGGCCATTCAGGACGTACTCATCGCCCTCACGCTCGGCTTTGAGCTGAAGATTGGCGAGGTCGGACCCCGCGTTGGGCTCGGAGTAGCCCTGACACCAGCGCACCTCCCCGCGCGCGATAGCGGGCAAGTGCTGCGCGCGCTGCGCATCGTTGCCGTACTCGAGGAGCACCGGCCCGAACATGCACAGCCCCTGCCCCGCCACGGGGCGAGGCACACCGATGGCCTTCATCTCGATGTGAATGATGTCCTCTTGCTCGCGACTGAGGCCGCCGCCTCCGTACTTCGCTGGCCAGGACGGCGCGGTCCATTGCTTCTCGATGCCGAGATCGCGCCACCGGAGAATGTCCGGATCGGTCTCCTCGCACTTCGAGCCGCCCCAGTAGCCGTCGAACGGTCCGCTGCCACTCGTGCCCCAGAGCGCCTTCGGTGCGTTCTCACGAACCCAAGCGCGCGCTTCCTCACGAAATGCATCGAGATCGCTCACGCGTTCACTCCGCGGCTCCGGCCTTCTTCATGTCGAGCGCGACATCCTCGATCATGTCTTCCTGCCCGCCAACCGTCTTCATACGGCCGAGCTCGACGAGGATGTCGGTCGACTTGAGGCCGTACTTCTCGGCGGCGCGCTTCGCATGAAGGAGGAACGAAGAGTAAACGCCGGCGTAGCCAAGCGTCAGCGAGTCGCGGTCCGCGCGAACCTTATGAGTCATGAGCGGGTAGACGATGTCTTCGGCGACGTCCATGACCTTCCACATGTCGACACCCGTCTCGACGCCCATGCGATGAAGCACGGCCACGAACACCTCGAGGGGCGTGTTGCCCGCGCCCGCCCCCATACCGGCGACCGAACCATCGATGCGCACGGCGCCTGCCTCGACGGCCGCCAGCGAGTTTGCGATCCCCATGTGGAGGTTGTGATGCCCATGGAACCCGACCTCGACATCGGGATCGAGCTTCTCACGAAGGAGACCGACGCGCGCGGTCACGTGGTCCGGAAGCATGTAGCCGGCTGAATCGGTGATGTAGAGGCAGTTCGCGCCATAGCCCTCCATGAGCTTGGCCTGCTCGAGGAGCGCCTCGGGCGAAATCATGTGCGCCATCATCAAGAAACCGACCGTATCCATCTCCATCTTGGCGCCGAGGTTGATGTGCTGCTCGGAGACGTCGGCTTCGGTGCAGTGCGTGGCGACACGAATCGTGTGCACCCCGCAGTCGTGCGCCATCCGCAAGTGGTCGACCGTGCCAATGCCGGGAAGAAGGAGCGCCGAGATCTTCGAACGCTTCATCTTGGGTACGACCGCGCGGAGGTACTCCTCATCCGTGGCCGCGGGAAAGCCGTAGTTGACCGACGCGCCGCCTAGGCCGTCACCATGGGTAACCTCGATCAGTGGGACGCCTGCCTCGTCGAGCGCGGTTGCCACTTGAACCATTTGCTCCGTCGTGAGCTGGTGCCGCTGAGGATGCATCCCATCGCGGAGGCTCATGTCGTGGAGGGTGACCTTCTTTCCTTCGAGATTCATGCTGCCTCCGCGCGCTGAATTTCTTCCGCGATGAGCTCGGCCGTTCGGAGCCCGGCCGCCGTCATGATGTCGAGATTGCCGGCGTACTTCGGCAAGAAGTCGCCGAGCCCTTCGACCTCCATGAAGAATGAAACGCGATTTCCATCGAAGACCGGACCGTTCTTGAGCGTGTATCCCGGCACGTACTTCTGGACCTCGGCAACCATCTTGCGCGCCGACTCGATGATCTCCGCCTCCTTGGGAGCGCCCACTGTGAGGCAGTGAATCGTGTCACGCATGATGAGTGGTGGATCGGCCGGGTTGATGATGATGATCGCCTTGCCGCGCTTGGCCCCGCCCACGACCTCTACCCCTTTGGCAGTGGTACGGGTGAACTCGTCGATGTTCCTGCGCGTGCCCGGCCCCGCCGAACGGGACGACACGGTCGCGATGATCTCGCCGTACTCGACGGGCTGCACCCGACTCACCGCAGCGACCATCGGAATGGTCGCTTGCCCACCACAGGTCACCATGTTCACGTTTTGTTCCTCTCGGCCGACCATCTCTTCGAGATTCACGGGAGGCACGCAGAAGGGGCCGATCGCAGCCGGCGTGAGGTCCACCATCTTGACGCCGTACTTCGCGACCAGGTCGTTGTTCGATCGATGCACATACGCACTGGTGGCATCCCAGGCGATGCGCACGCCGTCGGCTTCGATGTGCGGTTCCATACCCTGCACTCCTTCGAAGGTCGTCTTGAGACCGAGCTCCTTGGCGCGCTTGAGCCCTTCGGACTCGGGATCGATCCCTACCATCCAGATCGGCTCGATAATCTCGCTTCGAAGCGCCTTGTAGAGCAGATCGGTGCCGATATTGCCGGACCCGATGATGGCCGCTTTCACTTTCGTCGTCATCTCTCGCTACTCCCTACGTGAACCGCACGGAGGCGGTTCCGATGCCCTCGACCTCGAGTCGCATCTCGTCACCCGCAACGACGGGTTCGAGCGGCACCAGAGAGCCCGAAAGCACGACATCACCGGCATTCAAGGTGATTCCAAACTTGGACAGCGTGTTCGCCAACCAGCTCACACAATTGAGGGGCGAATCGAGCGCCGCGGAGCCCATCCCCTCGCTCAAGGGCTGTCCGTTCTTGTAGACCCGCATCTTCAGGTTCGGAAAATCCAGCCCCTTTGGATCGGTGTGCTCATCGCCCAGCACGAAAAGACCGCAGCTCGCGTTGTCGGCAACGGTGTCCTGGATCTTCACCTTCCAGTCGTTCACACGACTGTCGACCACCTCGAAGCAGGCCATCACGTATTCGGTGGCGTCTAGGACATCCTCGTTGGTGACGCCCGGCCCGTGGAGACTCTTCTTGAGCCTGAACGCGATCTCACCCTCTGCGCGGGGTTGAATGAGCTGCTGGCTGATCGGCATCGGTCCGCCGTTCGGGTACATCATCTTGTCGGTGAGGTAGCCGAAGTCGGGCTGAAAAACGCCAAGCATCTCCTGCACGGCAGGGCTGGTGACGCCGATCTTCTTGCCGATGATTTTTTCACCGTCGTCTTCGACGCGGCGATTCACCATTCGCAGCGACACGTGGTACGCGTCTTCTATCGTAATCTCAGGCCAGCGTTCGGTGAGCGGGCTCAGGGTGCGGCGCGCGCGCAAGGCACCGTAGAGCTCATCTCCAAGCTCCTCGATCTTCTTTCGTCGCGCCGCATCATCCATGCCTTTTAGATGAAGAAGTCCGTGTTCTTCTGGCCAAAGAGGACCCCACCCATGTTCGCCGCAGGCCCGTCGGGCCCGTTCGCGTGGTGCAAGCGTATTGCGTGAGCGTCTTGGAAGTGGCGGTTGATCGGATGATCTTCGAAGGCTGCTCGGGCACCGCACGCCACGAAGAGCTGTTCGACGACCTCGGTGGCAACGCGCACGGCACGCGCCGAGTCGTTGCGGAAGTGTACGCGTCGGTCGAGCGGGATCTTTTCGCCCGCGTTGAGGTAGCCAAACATCTCGTCGAAGTTGCGGCGAAGCGTGAGCACCTCGCGATCCAGCGCCGCAGTGGCTTCGGCGGCGACGAGGCTATTCGTGAACGAGTCCTTCGCCTTCCCACCAGTCGCCTGTGAGACCTTCGACTTCATGAAATCGATGTACGCGTCGAGCGCCCCGAAGGCTGCGGCGACCGCCGGGGTCGACACGGAACGCACGTGAATTTGGCCGAACGGGTACTTGTAGACCGGCGACGCATTGACGTCGTTGCCCGGGCTCTGCTGACGAAATCCGTCGGAGAACTTGTGCATCCTATGGTCCGGGACGAACGCACCATCGACGACGACATCCTTACTTCCGGATCCACGAAGACCTGAGGTGTGCCAGTTGTCGATGATCTCGTAGTCCGAACGAGGGACGAGGAAGGTACGCATGTCAGGGGGCTTCCCTTCCTCCGTCGGCACGAAGCCGCCGAGGAAGACCCACTCGCAATGGTCACAACCGCTCGAAAACGACCAACGGCCGCTCAGTTTGACCCCACCATCGACCCACTCGGTCTCCGCAACCGGCATGTACGAAGACGAAATTAATGTCGTCGGGTCGGCACCCCATACTTCGTCTTGCGCCTTCGGATCAAAGAGCGCGAGCTGCCACGAATGAACGTTGAGAACGCCGTAGACCCATGCGCTCGACGCACACCCCCGGCCAAGCTCGAGTTGAAGATCGAAGATGATCGACGGGTCCATCTCGTAGCCGCCGAATCGTCTTGGCTGCACGACCTTGAAGAAACCGAGGCGATGGAAATCCTCGATGGTCTCATCCGGCATGCGACGAAGCTCCGCGGTCTTCTTGGCGCGCTGTTGCAAGGTCGGAGCGAGGCCCCGTGCACGCTCGATGAGCTCTTCGCGACTCGGGATGGGGTTCTGATCTCCGTCCATTCTGCTGTCTCCGGGCGTCGTGGGCTCAGTGGCCAAAGCTGTTGGGTAGGTCATGGATTCACCGCTTTACTTATTGTAACCCGCAGGCCATAAACTAGAACGTGTTCTAGCCCACGAACTGGGGCATGTCCAGCTGACTCGTGCAAACATAGGGCACACTCTGGGACGCTGAAAGGACCCAAATTCATGCCGATACCGAATGGGCTCAGGGCCATCGACCTGATGATGAACATCCCCGACGGCGACCCGACCGCCTGGTACGAGTTCATCAAGCCGCTGCTGCTCGACGAGGAGAGCCGCAAGGTCTTCAAGATGCCGGCCCAATACATGTTCAAGGACATCCCGGAGATCGGCGAGGAGAAAGACTATGTCCAGTACGCGATCAACGAGATGGATAAGTGGGGTATCGAACAGTCCATGCTGGGGATTTCCGGGCCGAACTCCGCCAACCTCGAGGCTTGCAAGAAGTACCCCGACCGCTTCTTTCCCTCCTACGGCGCAAACCCCAACAACGGAATGGAGGAGGTCCGGAAGATCCGAAAGCTCCATGAAGAGCATGGCCTCAAGGCGGTCACCGGCTTCCCGTCGGGCCTGTGCCCCCAGGTGCCACTGAACGACAAGAAGTACTACCCGATCTACGCGACATGCGTTGACCTGGACATTCCGATCTGCCTCTGTGTGGGCGTCCCCGGGCCCCGGATCCCGATGGAGCCACAAAAAGTAGAGCACATCGATGAGGTCTGTTGGTTCTTCCCCGAGCTCAAGTTCGTGATGCGCCACGGCGGCGAGCCATGGGTCGACCTGGCCGTCAAGCTGATGATCAAGTACCCGAACCTGTACTACAGCACGAGCGCGTTCGCGCCGAAGCACTACCCGAAGGCAATCATCCAGTACGCCAACACGCGCGGTGCCGACAAGATCATGTACGCCGGCTACTTCCCCATGGGCCTCTCGCTGGAACGGATCTTCACTGAGATGCAAAACGTTCCGTTCAAGGACGAGGTGTGGCCCAAGTTCCTTCGGGAAAACGCCAAACGCGTCTTCAAGCTCGGCTAACGCCGTAGGAAGAAGGCCTGAAACGGGTAGCGGACGAAATCCGGCGGCACGAACTGCTTGGTGGCGTCTTCTACTCGGAAGCGGCTCTGCAAACCGGGGTCCATCTCGAAGCCTCGAGCGTGGGTGGTGAAGAGGAGCTCTCCCCTTCCATCGAGGTTCCGCATGGCGTACTCGATGAGTGACTTGTGATCCTTGTGGATGTTGAAGGCGCCCTTGCTCATCTTGGAGCGGGAGAAGGTGGGCGGGTTGATGAAGATCCAATCGAAGCTGTTTCGGTTCTTCGCGATCCAGCGGGTGGCATCGTCGCGAAAGAAGCGATGCTTGGAATGGTCGAGGTTGTTGGCTTCGTAGTTCCTCTTGCCCCAGTCGAGGTAGGTATTGGATAGATCGACGCTCGTGGTTTGTTTCGCGCCGCCCACAGCCGCGGCGACGCTCACCGAGCACGTGTAGGCAAAGAGGTTGAGCATGCGGAGCCCCCTGCAACGCTCGGCGGCATAGGCACGAACGATTCGATGATCCAGAAAGAGCCCCGTATCGATGCGGTCCTCGAGGTTCACGATGAAGCGCAAATCGCCCTCGCTGACGATCAGATCGGACTCCTCCTGTGCGATGCGTGCGTACTGATCACCTTCGTCGTGCTTTCGCCTGACCTTGACCACCAAGTCGACGGCTTCGATTCCGAGAGCCTCCGGGAGCGTCAAGAGGACGTCTTGCACGCGCTGCTTGGCGTCCTGGTCCTGCGCATCGCGCTCTTTTTGGAAGATGTGAACGACCGCCTTCGATGCGTATCGGTCGACCGCGACGTTGTACTCGGGAATGTCGGCATCGTAGATACGGTAGCATTCGACCCCGTTCTTCTTGGCCCAGCGACTCCACTTCTTCTTGTTCTTCTTCACGCGGTTGGCGAACATCTCCGCCTTCTTGCTGGGCTTCCGCCACGCCGGCCCGACAGCTGCCTCACCACCTGCGACGGCGCGAATCGGGATCTCCGCGAGCCTGCACTCGATCGCGCCGTTGTAGAGGACGTGGCGGCGAACAGGCCGGAGCCCGAGGTCCTTGAGGTTGCCTTGCGGCGCAAGCACGTAGGCCGTCCACCCATCGAAGACACGCTTCAAGACGTCGCCGAGCGATTGGTAGAAGAGGAACATGCTTCCTTCATCTCCGAGCCGGTGACCATACGGGGGATTGCAAACGACGAGCCCATGCTCCGCTGGTTTCTCCGCCGCAGAGAGTTCTTTCAGTGCAAGCGAGACGTGCTGATCGACGCCCGCGGCCTGAAGGTTCTCCCTCGCGTTCGCAAGGGCTGCTACCGACGCATCGAGCCCAAAGATCGGCGCCGGACACTCCACCTTCCTTGCCGCCTGCGCGTTGGAGAGCTCCTTGTCGAAGGCAGACGCATCGTGCCGCAGCCAGCTTTCAAAGCCGAAGTGGTTTCGCAGGAGGCCGGGGGCGCAGCCCGTCGCCATCAACGCCGCCTCGATCAAAAACGTGCCGGACCCACAGGTGGGATCCATGAGCGGAAGTCCTTGGCGTGCGGCCTCCGGCCACTTCCCGAGGTAGAGGATCGCCGCCGCGAGGTTCTCCTTCAGGGGAGCCTTGCCTCCCGACTGCCGGTATCCGCGCCGATGCAACGCCTCACCGGAGAAATCGAGAGAGAGCTCGTGGTGTCGCTCCCCGATGTGCAGGTGGAAGCGAAGCGCTGGGTTTCTCTTGTCGACGCTCGGTCGTCGGCCCGAATGCTCGCGAAAGCCGTCGACGATCGCATCCTTGGCCCGTTGAACCCAGTAGTGCGATGGAAAGGGGCTCTTCGGCGCCTGCGAACTACCGATCGCGAACGTCTTACTGGGGTCGAAGTGCGTCCACCATTCAACCCCGCGTAAGGCGTCGTAGAGCGCCGTGTCATTTTCGGCGTCGATCTCCACCAAGGGAAGCAGGACGCGTGAAGCGACCCTGGACCAAAGACAAAGCCTGTAACCCTCTTGCAACCCACCCCGGGCATGCACGGCCGTAGGCCGCACGTCGGCGACCTCGATGTCGAGCGCGCGTACCTCTTCGGCTAGCACCTCCTCGCATCCCTTGGGGCAAGGAAGCACCCACCGAAATCGTTGCGGCATGGAAATCGCGGCCGCCTACCCTGCGAGCAGTAGTTGTGTCGCCTTGTCCGTATCCGCAAGGACTTGGGGAACGTCGTGCAACCC